>NZ_JBLYED010000043.1:0-41169 GCF_048515765.1 Pseudomonas sp. H11T01
AAAAGCATACGCGGTCCCAAAATCGCCAAGCCCAAGGAATGGTTGGAGGGAAAGGCTGCGAATGCTCATGTGTCGACCGATCGGGTGCTGAAGGCCCATAAAGGGAAAACACCTTGAAAGGGCTGGCCCTTACGGCAACTCACTTTTTTTACAAGCGCCTAAAAAAAGTAAGCAAAAAAACGCTCGCCCCAAGCGTCCGGCCCCTCGCTAAGGCTCGGCGTTCCCTCGCTCTGGCATTCATCAGGGGGCATCGCCTCCGGTCGGCTTCGCTTCGACCTCCTCTCGATGTGTTCGGCTTCGCCGAACGACGCTGCGCGCCCACCCCCAGATGAACACCTCCACTCGGCCTCCCGAAGGGGCAGGTAGATCAAGATCAAAAGCTGCAGGCGAGCTAACGCTCGGCCTGTTGAGTGGTGAAGGAAGATCGGGGCGTTTTCGTTCAATTGCGCTAGTTGCCCGACGCGCCGAGCACCTTCACCACGTCATCGATCACCGCCTTGCTCATTTCCTGCAAATAGTGCGACGCCCAGGCATAGCGGTCCGTATTGCGCTCCATCGCCGCATCTTCGGCCAGCAGTTTGGAGAGGTGGAGCAAGTCGGAAACGTGGGACAAGGCTTCGCGGATCGGGACGCCGCTGTTGACGCGGAACAGGGGTTGGTCGGAGTGGATGGAGAAGGGCGTGAGGCCGACGGTTTTAAGGTCTTGGGGATTAGTCATTGCGCACCTCCGAGGGGTGGGAGGTGATGACTGGCGGAGCAGAAGCGCAAACGTTGGACGGATTGATGGCGGGCATTAGCAAAACTCCTACATAGAGTGAGAGCTGCCACGTTCGTTATCAGGCGAATGGGTGGCAGCTGTGCGCGGGCTGATAAACCGGATATGTAGGACCCCGGCAGACCCGAGGGTCTCCCACGCACAGCCGCCATTGCACGGAAATGCGGGCATAAAAAAACGCCGGCAATCGTGATTTTTGGCGCTGGTGCGCGCGCATATTACCCGGGTTATCAGGCCCGGTCGCTGAATTGGCAGCGACGGTTTCAGGCTAGCGGGCACGGTGAGGTCGCGCAATCGTAGCCATGTGCTGGCTTATGTAAGATTTTGTGTGTGATTTGATGATCGTTCCCACGCTCCCGCGTGGGAATGCATCCTCTGACGCTCTGCGTCAGCTGTCGAAGCGGAACGCGGAGCGTCCCTGGCGGCATTCCCACGCAGAGCGCGGGAATGATCAGCGTCAGCGGTTACTGCACAGCGATGCTGTAACCGTCGAACGCGGTCTGCTGCTGCAGGGCAGTGACGATGCTTTTGCGGGTAGCGGGCTGCTCGGCGCCAGTGTTGTCGATGAAGGTCTCGGTTTCCAGTTCCGCTTCATCGCCTTCACCGACAAACACAAAACCGAGGAATTCGAAGGCTTCACGGTCCACGTTCGGCTTGGAGCGAGGCGTGCGCAGGGGCAGGGTGACGCTCACGCCGTCCTTGCTGATGGAGAACACTTCGATTTCTTTCTTGGCGCGAGCCGTTTTGGTTTTGCCGCCGCTCGGGTTGCTGACCGCTTGATGGGTCTGGTTCAACACTTTCAGTGCCAGGCCATACACCAGCTCCTGGAACTCAGGATCGTCTTTGAAGCTGGACAGAATCCGGCTGATGGAGAATTTGCTGCTCAAGTCTTCCAGAGCGGCGATGTCGGCGGCCTCTGCGTCTTTAAGATTTTTCAGCTCACCCATCAGTTCGTAGGCTTTGTCGTCGTCAAACTGGTCATGTGCCTGGCGAATCGCAATGCGTAAGTCACGAATCTGGTCGCTTTCCTTCGAGGTGTGAAAAGCATCGAGCACCATTTCACTGATGGTCTTGGCCTGCGGCACATGCTGCGAAAGATTGATGGCGTTTTCGTATTCCACTTTGGACGACAAGGTGATTACGGATTCATCGGTGTTGGAATCAGGCATTGAAATTTCACTACTTCGTTTAACAGGGTTTGAGACGGGAACAGCGCCGGGCATTTTCAGGGCGCCTGCACAGCGGCGTCAAGGAAGCATGCGCAGTGACGATTTTTATCAGCTGTGCTACCAGGCTCGCGCTTGCAGTGTTAACAGCGCTCGATACAAGGTGATCGCCCGCCCGCAAAACAGACCGACGGTAAACCCCGAAGCCACTCCGGTCAGCGCCAGCATTTGCGTAGTCGCCGCCAGCTCTGGGTGAACGGCATCCTGATAGCCGATGTAGTACTTCACGGCGAAGAACAGTTGGGAAATGAAAAGGATCTTCAGGGTGCCGGGGATGATCAGCCCGTTGCCATCGGCCTCCAGCGACACGCCCTTGCGAGAAAACATGCCCATCGCCACCAGACTGCCCAAGGCCACGCCGCCCATCCAATAAATCGCCGAGAGCGCGGTGTGATTCAATGAAAACAACGACCAGACGATCAGAATCAACGGGGTCATCAGCAACGATTTTCTGCTTTCCCTGCTGCTCGAACAGGCTTTGATCCCGTAATAACAGAGCAACAGATAAACCGCGAAAACCCACAGCGGCGTGCCTTGCAGGATATCGAGCATGAGCTATCCCCAGGGCGCTGAGCGAGGGGCGATCGAGAAGGCGTTACAGGTTTTCATCGTCAGCTTTCCTTGCCTGGACGTTTAGTGGGATGGCGACTGTTAGCGTTGCCGAGGGGTAGAGAATGCCTGAAATCTGATGCGTTGGTTCAGTAGTGATATCGGCACATCAGAATCTGCACCTCATCGTTTTCTACCCCATAGACCAAGCGGTGTTCGCTCAGATCAGGTGCGAAGGCGGTTGATCGATTTGATCAACCGCTCGGCGTTGGCGGGGGAGCGGAGCAGGTAGGCGGTTTCTTCGAGGGCGTTGTATTCGGCCAGAGAAATCATAACGACCGGTTTGCCTTTTTTTCGTGTCACCAGCAGCGGTACACGATCTTGGTTCACCCGATCCATGGTTTCAGACAGGTGCGCACGGGCATTGGTGTAGTCGATGGTTTGCATGGTGGAGTCCTCGCTCGGTGGCTGAAACGTACAGAAATGCATGCGTATTGGCAAAGCGCTAATGTCGGCTACAGGGACTTCGGCAGCCCAAAGGAATCTATGTATTTCCTTTACTGACTGGCTAGGGCTACACGAGGATTAAATCGTTGCAGGATATGCCGTCAGCCACAGACGCCACGAGGTTCCTGTGTCGTTCACTTTGCCTGAATATCCGCCAACCCCATCTCCAGCATTTCACGAAGCCCACAGCCGCGTCGGGCGATGAACACCAGTTGTACGGCGTGTTCCGGGGTTTGTCCGGTGGCCAGGCTGAATTGGCTGCGGGCTCCGACGTGTTGCAGCCAGTAGGGCTGTTCGTTGCCTTGCAGCTGCACCAGCCCCTTGAGGCGGAAGATGTCTTTGGGAAGCCTGGCCAGCCATTCGCGCAAGGCTTTGGGTGGCAGCGGGTGTGGGCTGTTCCAGACCCAGCTTTCGAACAGCTGGTCGTGGCGCTCCGGCAACGGTGTGATTTTCAGGCCGACACGGTTGCTGCGGTCTGACAGCAGCAATACATCGGGCAGTTCCGCTTGTACGGTGTCGAACACCGGCGCACGGCTGCCGAGGGACGTACGGATACTTTCCAATTCGGCCGAATCGACGAGGTCGGATTTGTTCAGCAACACCAGGTCGGCACAGGCCACTTGGGCTCGGGACAGTCGGGCGAATTCACCTTCCAGCGCGCTATAGCTTGTTGCATCGACCAAGGTAATGACGGCATCCAGATGCAAGTTCGCACGCAGTTGCGGATAGCCCAGGGTCTGCACAATGCGTTGCGGGTCGGACACGCCGCTGCATTCGATAACGATCCGTTCCAGTCGCGGCTGCAGCTGCGAGAGGCTGACCAGCTGTGCCAGCAGGTCTTCCTGCACGGTGCAGCAGATGCAGCCGTTTTGCAGGCTGTACACCGCGTCGGTGACCTCGGCAATGATCGCGGCATCGATGTTCAGCTCGCCGAAATCATTGACGATCACCGCCAGGCGCCCATTGTCCGCGCGTTGGACCATGCGATTGAGCAGGGTGGTTTTGCCGGCACCGAGGAACCCGGCAACCACCGTCACCGGAATGCTTGGAAGGTTCATCAGGCTTGTCCCTCGATCACCGGTGGCTGACCTTGCCAGACCGCTTTCAACGGAGTGTCGTTGAACGTTGATTCGCGGTCGTACACCGGCCGGCCTTCGACAAAGGTCAGCTGCACTTGAGTGCGATGGATGTAGTTGCGCGGCGCTTGGGCGAACAGGTCGCGGTCGAGCACGATCAGGTCGGCGGACTTGCCGACTTCCAGGCTGCCGGTCAGATGCTCCAGGCCCATGGCGTGAGCACCGTTGAGGGTCGCGACTTGCAGCGCCTGCTCCAGGGTGATCGGTTCGCCGAAGCAGTCGGGCTCCTGGTTCCACGGGTTCTGCCGGGTGACCATGGTTTCCAGCGCCAGCCACGGGTCGATCGAGGCCACCGGCCAGTCGGTGCCCATCACCGCGATGCCGCCAGCGGCCAGCACGCCCTTGAAGTCATAGATACGCTTGAGGCGTTCCTGGCCGTAACCGGAGCGTGCGCCGCTGGCGAAGGGCGTCGGGTACCAGGCCGCCGGAGAAAACTCGGCAATCACGTTCAGTTCCTTGAAGCGCTTGAGGTTGCCCGGATGCAACAGGGTGCTGTGGGCGCACTGATGGCGAATGCCGCTGTAACCGTTGCGGCGCCGGGCTTCAGCGACCGCATCGAGGAACACATCGGAAGCGCCGTCGCCGGTGCAATGGGCAATCACGCGCAGGCCTCGACGGTCCATGTCCACCACCATGTCGGTGATGTGTTCCGGGGTCAGGTTGAGCTTGCCGCGCCAGCTCGACTCTTGCGACCACGGGGTCATCAGGTACGAAGACTTGGGCTCCACGGTGCCATCGAAGTGGAACTTCACGGCGTTGGCGTTCAGCCGTGCGCTGCGATAGTAATGCCGTTCACCGCTGAGCAATTCCCATCGACGGCGGACCGGGAAGATGTCGTCCTGCCAACTGATTGCCGCTTCTACGCGCAGGGTCAGTTCCCCGGCGTCATCCAGCTCCTTGAGGGCTTCCAGACGCCGTTCGCAAACATGCACGTACTTGGTCGCGGTGACGCCACGGGAGGTCTGGAAATGCACGCCATCGCGATAGGCACGGCGCAGCACGTCCACCGGCGTCGGTGGCATCGCGGCGTGGATCAAGGCGTATGCGCCATCGATCAACAGGCCGTTGGGCTCGCCGCTCAGCTCGTCACGCTCCATATACCCGTTGCGCGGGTCGGCGGTGTGGCGGTCGATGCCGGCCAGTTCGAGGGCCTTGGAGTTGACCATCATGGTGCCCCACATGCGGTCGAGCAGCGCTACCGGACGATCCGGCATCACGCTGTCGAGCCACTCGCGGCCCGGTGTCAGGCCGGCTTCGCGGAAGGTGTAACGCACCCAGTATTGACCGTAGATCCAGCCGTCACCGGGATGGGTATCGGCGTAGGCGTGGATCGCCGCGGCCAGTTGCTCGGGCGTCGGGTCTTCGATGCCGACATCCAGGTCGTCGCTGTAACGCGGTGTCAGCGCCAGATCCGGGTGAGTGTGCATGTCGTGCAGGCCGGGCATGCAGAAGGCGCCGTCCAGGTCGTGCTGGCGGGTGTGCGGGCCGATCAGCGACTGCAGCGACGAGAGATTGCCCACCGCGATGAAGCGGCCATCACGAATGGCCACCGCCTCGGCCCAGGGTTGTGCCGGGTCGAGGGTATAAAAACGGCCGTTGTGCAGCACCAGTTCGGCGTATGGGTCGACAACGGAGTGGGTCGAATTGAATTGGTCTGACGTGGTCACGGGTGTAAAACCTCTTGATCATTGCCGGCTGGTGAATGGCGGGCACTTGTGGCGAGGGGGCTTGCCCCAAGGCCGGTAAATTAAGGCGCAGAAGCAGAACCTGTGGGAGCGGGCTTGCCCGCGAAGCGAACACCGCGGTTCTTCAGGCAGTACGCGTCTTCGTTCTTCGCGGGCAAGCCCGCTCCCACAGGGACTTCATCGCTCAAGCCCCCTCGCCACAGGCACGTAGCGACTCGACAAAGCCGGCGATGCGTTGGCAGGCGTCTTTGAGCGTGTCATCGGCCACGGTGAACGAGATCCGCACAAACCCTTTGGCGCTGGCACCGAAGGCCTCGGCGTCAAGCACCGACACGCCGGTCTGGCGGAACAGCTGCCAGGCGAAGTCCATGCTCGAGAGCCCGGTACGCCGCACGTCCACCAGCATGAACATGCCGGCTTGCGGCACGCGGCAATCCAGCTCGGCGACTCCGCGCAAGCCCGCGACCACCAGATCGCGCCGGCGCCGGTAGACTTCAAGCGCGTGGCTGACCACCGGCTCATCCAGTTCCAGTGCCTTGAGTGCGGCTTCCTGAATGAACCCGGGCAAACCGTAGAGCATGCACAGCAGCAGGTTATCCAGGTGACCGATCAAGGTCGGCGGGGCGACCACCCAGCCGACGCGCCAGCCGGTCATGGCATGGCTTTTCGACAGGCTGTTAAGCACCACGGTGCGTTCGGCCATACCCGGCAGCGAAGCGATGCTCAGGTGCGGACGGTCATAAGTGATCTGGCCGTAGACCTCATCGGAAATCACCCACAAGTCATGACGCCGGGCGACGTCGGCCACGGCTTCCAGCTCCTCGCGGCTATAAACGTTGCCGGTGGGATTGCACGGCGTCGCCAGGGCAATGCCGCGAGTCTTGTTGGTGATCGCCGCTTCCAGTGCAGCCTTGGTCAAGCGAAAACCATTGGCCGCCGGTTGCTCGATGGTCGCGATGCGCGCGCCGGAAGCGTGCATGCAGGCTTCGTACGTCAGGTACATCGGCTCTGGCACCAGCACTTCGTCGCCCTGGCTGAACAGGCACAACGCGGTGGCGAACAATCCGTTCTGCGCGCCGGCCACCAGCGCGACGTTTTCGGCTTTTACCGGGATGCCTTGCAGCTCGCTTTGCTTGGCGGCAATCGCTTCACGCAACAGCGGTCGGCCGAGGACGTGGGTGTAGTGGGTGTCGCCCTGGCGCAAGGCCTGGACTGCGGTCTCACAAATAGCGCTGTTGGTGGCAAAGTCCGGGTCACCGATGCTGAGGACAATCACATCCTCGCCGCGACCGCGAGCTTCGATGGCGGCGTAATGAATGTCCCAGGCGCTGACCGACTCGCCGCTAATGCGCTCGACAAAAGGTGAATAACGCATGGTGTTCTCCTCGCTGGTGATGACTGCCAGCGTCAATTAAAAGGGGGGTGTTCAGGCCTGGCGCTGAGGGACTTTGCCCAGGCGCGAGAAGCCGTGTTCGATCACAAACGCCAGGACGATGTAGACCACTGCGACCGCCAGCAACGGTTCGTAAACCCGCAGGGTCTGGGCGCGCACCAGGTTGGCGGCGCCCAGCAGGTCGGTGACGGCCACGGTCGAGGCCAGGGCGGTGGCCTTGAGTAGCAGCACCGATTCACCGACCAGGGTCGGACGAACCATCTGCAAGGCGCGGGGCAACCACACGCGGCGCAAGACCAGAAAACGCTTCATGCCATAGGCACGGGCCGCTTCCAGTTCACCGCGAGGCACGGCACGCAGAGCACCGCGCAACACCTCGCCGACATAGGCGCCGACACACAGGATCAACGCCAGCGCCACGTACCAGAAACCTTCACGCAGGTACGGCCAGAGAAAACTGCCGCGAATCGGCGGGTACGCGGCGAACAGGCTGCCGACGCCGTAATACAGGATGTAGATCTGCACCAGCAGCGGTGTACCGCGAAATACGCTGGTGTAGGCGCGCATGCTGCCGCTGATCAGCGGGTTGGGCGACAGCCGCCCGAGGGCCACCAGCACCGCGAGAATAAAACCGAAGAAACCGGAAAGTCCGAGCAGCTTCAGGGTGATGCCGAGGCCGTGCAGCAGCTCGCCGGCAAAACTGTTGATCCAGGAAAAATCCATGACGTGCGCTCCTTACTACTGCGACTACTGCGGCATCCAGCGATTGATACGCCGCTCGAACAGCCGGAAGGCCCCGTTGGACACCAGGGTGATGATGAAATAAACCGCCGCCACTGCGAGGTAAAACACCAGGTAGTGCTTGGTCGAGCCGGCCGCTTGCTTGCCCACCGAGAGCAATTCGCTGTAGCCGACGATGCTGATCAACGCGCTGTCCTTGACCAGCACCAGCCAGAGGTTGGACAAACCGGCCATGGCGTACGGCAACATGCTCGGCAGCAAGACCCGGCGCATCAGCAACCAGCGCTCGATGCCGAATGAACGCGCCGCTTCGATCTGGCCAAAGGGGATGGCCAGGATGGCACCACGAATAATCTCTGCCGAATAGGCGCCCTGAACGATCCCCAGCACCAACACCGCCGCCACGAAACCGTTGACCGTGACAACGGGTCTGCCCATCGCCGCCATCGCCATGTTCAACAGGTCGGTGCCGGCGTAGTACAGCAACAGAATCAACAGCAATTCCGGCACCGCGCGGTACAGCGTGGTGTAGGCGTTGGCCAGGCGAACCAGCCAGCGCGGGCCTTTGAGTTTGATCATTGCCACCAGCAGGCCAATGCTCAAACCCAGTACAAAGGCCCCCGCGGAAATTTGCAGGGTCACCACGGCCCCATGCATCAGGGCGTTGAGCCAGCCGTCGGCGACGAACAGCTGGGTTATCTCGGACAAAGAAATCATGGCGTATCCAGTCGAAAAGGAGCGCTAGAGCGGCTTACTGTGCCGAGATGTCGACGCTGAAGAAGCGGCTGCGGATCTTGTCGTAGCTGCCGTCGGCTTTCAGGGAGGTCAGCGCGGTGTTGATCTTGTTTTTGAGGGCCGTATCACCCTTGCGGATGCCTGCACCGATACCCGAGCCGAACAGCGGATCCTTGGGGGCCAGGCCTTTGTCGGCCAGACCTTTGCCTGCCGGAGTTTTGATAAAGGGTTCGATGGTCAGCGCGTCGGCCAGCATCACGTCGATCCGGCCGCTTTGCAGGTCGGAGGTCATGTCGTCCTGGGTGTTGTAGTAGCGCAGGGTCGAATCCTTGGCGTAGTACTCCTTGACGAAGGTCGCGTTGGAGGTCGAGCCCTGTACGCCAATCACTTTGCCTTTGAGGCCTTCAGGCGTGGTGACCAGTTCCAGGCTCTGGTCAGCCACCCACATGGCCGGGGTCTGGTAGTACGGCTGGGAGAAGTCGATGACTTTCTCGCGCTCGGCGGTGATGCTCATGGAGTTGAGGATCACGTCGATCTGGCTCGATTGCAGGGCTGGGATCAGTCCGTCCCAGGACACTTCCTTGAGCGGGCACTCGGCCTGCATGCGCTCGCACAGCGCCTTGATCAGTTCCGGCTCGAAGCCGTTCCAGTCACCGTTGCCGCTTTTCATGGAGAACGGCGGGTAGGGTTCCTGGGCGATACCGAAAACGATTTTTTCGGCCGCGACGGCGTGCTGGGCCAGCACCGCGAACAAGCAGCCACCGGCGAGGGTCTTGAGGATTTTTTTCATGGCTTTACCCTTTATCGAAGTTATTGTTTTCAAGGATTGAAGCGGTCAATCAGCTGCGGTTTTCCTGCGCCATGACGAACTGGCGACAGCGTTCACTGTTCGGGTTCTGGAAGACCTGTTGTGGTGTGCCTTCTTCTTCCACCAGGCCTTGATGGAGAAACATCACCTTGCTCGACACGTCTTTGGCGAAGGCCATTTCGTGGGTGACCAGAATCATCGTGCGACCTTCTTCGGCGATGCCCTGAATCACCTTCAACACTTCACCCACCAGCTCCGGGTCCAGCGCCGAGGTTGGTTCGTCCATCAACAGCACTTGCGGGCGCATCGCCAGGGCACGGGCAATTGCCACGCGCTGTTGCTGACCGCCGGACAGGAATGAAGGGAAGACGTTGCGTTTGTCCGCCAGACCGACTTTCTCCAGCAGGTGCTCGGCGTGGGCGATGGCGTCCTTGCGGTCCTCACCCAGCACGTAGACCGGCGCCTCGATGACGTTCTCCAGCACCGTGCGGTGCGGCCACAGGTTGAAGCTCTGAAAGACCATGCTCAGTCGGGTACGCAGACGCGCCACTTGCTCGGGGTCGGCAATCAACGGATTACCGGCGCGGTCCTTCTTCAGGCGCACTTCTTCGCCGTTGATGCGCAGGCTGCCGCTGCACGGGATTTCCAGCAGATTGATGCAGCGCAGCAAGGTGCTTTTACCGGAGCCACTGGAGCCGATCAGGGAAACCACTTCACCTTCGTTGGCACGCAGGGAAATGCCTTTGAGGACATGGTGAGCGGCATAGCTCTTGTGCAGAGCGTCAATCGCTACCACCGGATTTACGGAGTTGGACTGCAAGTGCAAGGGTCGTCCCTCTTGTTTTTGTAGGGGTGCCGGGCATCACAAACGGGCCGTGTTGGCTGCCGAGAATAGCCACTGGCCCATGGGGGTCAATCGAGCATTTTTTGTGCAACCGTGAAATTAAATTCAACAGTTGCCCGACGAGCCGGCAGTTTTGCTGACTATGTTTGTTGGCTATGTCTGTCGGACAATTCCCGTTATCGTGAAAGGCATCTCTACTTGTGTGATCCCGACCTATGCGTTTCCCTTCCATGACCGCTTTGCGGGCGCTGGATGCGGTGGCCCGACTGGGCAGCGTGTCCGACGCTGCCAGCGAGCTGAACCTCACGCCCAGCGCCATCAGCCACCAGATCAAGAGCCTGGAGCAGACGCTTGGCTTCGCCTTGACCGAGCGCACCGGGCGCAATATCCGCATTACCTGGCAGGGCGAGCGCTACGCGCGGGACATCCATGTGCTGCTGGCCAATATCCTTGAAGCAGGCCAGCGCTTTGATGGTCAACAAGTCAGCGGGCGGCTGTGTATCAGCAGCCCGGCAGGGTTTGCGACGTATTGGCTATGCACCCATATCGCAGAGTTCCAGGAGCTCTATCCGCAGGTCGAGCTGCACCTCATTTCACCGCGCACCCCGGATGACACCAGCGACAACATGGCGGATCTGTTCATTGCCTACGGCATGGGTGACTGGCCGAACCAGCATGTGCAGAAGATCGTCTCGCTGCGGTTTTTCCCGGTGTGCAGCCCGCGTCTGGTCAACACCATGGGCGGTTTGAAAACCCCGGAAAACCTGGTCGGTGCGCCACTGCTGCACATGCTCGATTACTCCGACTGGCGCGTCTGGCTGGCCGCCGCCAGCGCGCCGAATGTGGATGTGCAACGGGGGATCGTGTTTGCCGACGCGCACTTCGTGCAGTCGGCCTGCATCGCCGGGCAAGGCATTGCCATGGGCGACAACCTGATCAGTGGCGAGGCGCTGGCCAAGGGGCTGTTGGTGCGTCCGTTCGACACCGAAATCGAATCCAACCGGGGTTACTACCTGGTCGCCGATCAGCAGAAAGTCGAGCGCCCGGTGGTGCAGGCCTTCAGTGACTGGGTCAAGTCGCAGCTGGGTGGCCTCGTCGGGCTGCGCTCGGAAACCCGTCGCCCATTGAAAGCGTGAATTTTATTGTTCAATCGCCTCGAAATTTTTTGATTGTTGCAAGGCGCTGCCCGGCACTACTGTCCTGCGAATGAAGACCTGCCGATTCGCTCGATGACTGTCGGCGCAGAACAATAAGAGGAGTGATAGATGACCACCTGTGCCCAGTCGCTGGTTCGCTTGCTTGAAGGTTACGGCGTAGACACCGTGTTCGGGATTCCCGGTGTGCACACCGTCGAACTCTATCGGGGCTTGCATGGCAGCCGTCTGCGGCACATCAGCCCGCGCCACGAGCAGGGCGCCGGTTTCATGGCCGACGGTTACGCCCGCGCCAGCGGCAAACCGGGGGTGTGTTTCATCATCACCGGCCCCGGCATGACCAACATCCTCACCGCCATGGGCCAGGCGTATGCGGACTCGGTGCCGATGCTGGTGATTTCCACCACCAACCGTCGTGAGCACCTGCGTCTCGGGCACGGCCATTTGCATGAACTGCCGGACCAACGGGCGATGGTCGCTGGCGTCTGTGCCTTCAGCCACACCCTGCAATCGCCGGCGGAGTTGCCTGAATTGCTGGCCCGCGCCTTCGCTATTTTCAAATGCGCCCGACCACGGCCGGTGCACATCGAAATTCCGCTGGACGTGCTGGACATGTCCGCCGATGACCTCAACTTGATGCCCCGCAGCCTGCCCGGCGCTCCGGCCCCGGCGCCAGCCTCGTTGCAGGCGGCGTTGAACCTGCTGAATGAAGCGCGACGCCCGTTGATTCTGGCCGGTGGCGGGGCGCGTGACTGCGCCGAAGTCCTGCAGCAATTGGCCGAACGCCTGCAAGCGCCGGTGGCGTTGACCACCAATGCCCGAGGCTTGTTGCCGGTCGGCCACCCGTTGCTGCTCGACGGTGTGCAGTCGTCGGCCCATGGCCGGTCGTTGTTCGATGAAGCCGACGTGATCCTTGCTGTGGGTACCGAACTGGGTGAGACGGACTACGACTTTTTTGGCCTTGGGCCACTGAAATTCAAGGCGCCGTTGATTCGTCTAGACATCGACCCGATGCAAGTCATGGGCGTGCAGCGGGCGCATGTCGGATTGCTCGGCGATGCCCGCGAAGGCTTGCAGGCACTCTTGGCCAATGTTGCGGCACCGGTTCAGAGTGGTCGTTGGGCGCTGGACAGCGTGCAGCGGGTCAACCAGTTCGAGCGCGACAGCTGGACGGCCAAGCAACAGGGGCTGCAAGGGTTGCTCGATTTGCTGCGCGACAGCCTGGTCGATCCGCTTATCGTCGGCGATTCCACGCAACCGGTGTATCAGGGGGCGGTGGGCTATCAGTCGCCGAAACCCAACAGCTGGTTCAACGCCGGAAGCGGTTACGGCACCCTCGGCTACGGCTTGCCCGCGGCGATCGGCGCCAAACTGGCCAAGCCTGAACGCGCGGTGGTCGCCTTGGTGGGGGATGGTGGCCTGCAGTTTTCCTGCGCTGAATTGATCGCAGCTCGTGAGGCCGGTGTGGGCGTGATCATGGTGCTGTGGAACAACCAGTGCTACGCCGAAATCCGCGATTACATGCAGGCCCGCGAGATCCCGCCACTGGGCGTAGACATCATGACCCCGGACTTCGCGGCCATGGCCAGCAGCTTCCACATCGACCACCATGCGCCGCAAAGTCCAGAGGCGTTGCGTGCGTTGTTGCTGGAGTTGGCGACTACGACAATGCCGGTGATGATTGAGCTGGATGCTGCGATGTATCTGGCAAACGCTTGAATTGTGGTGAGGGCGCTTGATGCAAAGAAAATCTAATGTGGGAGCAGCCGGTCGACGCTCGATTGCTCGCGATGCAGGCGACGCTGCTTTTTCAGATGTACCGCGTCGCTGCTATCGCGAGCAAGCCCGCTCCCACAGGATCTTCGTCTGACACTTGATCGCACTATTTCCCCGGCGAATTCAAATTCATCGACCGAATCGCCAACTGTCCCGCTGTCTCCTCATCCACCGGCAGCGAGAAGCGAAAGGTCGCTCCCTGCCCGGGAATATCGATCAAGCGGATCTCGCGACCATGCAGCTGCAGGATCCGGTGCACGATGCGCAAGCCCAGGCCGCCATCGCGCCGGGCGCCGCCGATGTTGAACGGGCGCAGGAACAGCCCTTCGCGCAGTTCCGCGGCGATGCCGGGGCCGCTGTCGCTGATCGTCACGTCGACGAATGGCCCTTGGGGCACCAGGCTGACTTCGACTTCTCCATCGATCGGCGTATGTCGCAGCGCGTTGTCCAGCAGGTTGGTCAGCACCCGTTCGATCAGACCGAGGTCGGCGCACACCGCTAAGCCGCTGGGGGCGAAGTTGGCTTTCAGCGCTATCTGCCGCGCCTCGGCGGTGAGTTCGAATTTCTGGAAGACGTCCTGCACCAGATCCGTCAGCGAAAACCGCTCCAGCACCGGCTGCACGAAACCATGTTCCAGGCGCACCAGGTCCAGCAGCGATTGCGCCAGACCGCCGACCTTGCGGCTCTGATCGAGCGCGATGCCCAAGTAGCGGCGACGCTCCTCCGGGGTCAGCGAGGCGTCCTTGAGCGACAGGGTTTCGAGATAGCCGTGCAACGACGCCAGCGGCGTGCGCAGGTCGTGGGAGATATTCGCCACCAGCTCCCGACGTTCCTGATCCTGACGCGTCAGCGAGCGCCATTGTTCACCGAGGCGGGTTTGCATTTGCCGGAACGCCGCATCGAGTACGGCAATTTCGTCATGGCTGGTGGCTTTTTCCGAGGTGTCTGAGGTGGGCGGTGAAGGTGGGACGGCGGGCGCACCGTCGATGTCGAAATGCGCGACAGTCTCGGTCAACCGGCGCAAGGGCCGGGTGATCAGGGCAAACGCCGTGAGACCGGCGATCAGGCACAACAGCGCCACCAGGCCAATCGACCAGAGCGCAGTATTGAGGGCCACGCTGGTGGCGCCGCGCTCGGCAAAGCGGTCGTGTTCCTCACTTAACAGCACCACATAAAGGTAGCCCGCCTGCTGACCGTTGACCCGTAATGGCGCGGCGCTGAACACCTTGCGTCCTTCGACACTGCGCGGGTCGTCGCCCAGAATCGGCAACGGATCACCCTTGAGCAAACGCTGCACTGGCGCCAGATCGACCTGCTCGCGGCGCAAGCGTCCCTCGGGCGCAGCGTTGCCGACAATGCGCCCATTGGCGTCGAGCAGATACACCTCGACGCTGGGATTAACCAGCATCAACTGGCTGAACAACTGGCGCACGGCGTTTGGCATCAAGCCGTTGGCGTCCATCAGTTGGGTGTCGTGGGCGATGTGTTGGGCCAGATCGCGGGACAGCCCTTGCACCACCTCAAGTTCGTGCATTTGGTTGGAGCGCACCTGCATCCAGACCGAGGTCCCGGAGCACACCAGCAACAGCAGGGCGAACACCGCTGACAGGCGCTGCGTGAGGGTCAGTCTCATGGCTGATCCTCCGCTTCCGCGAATTTATAGCCACGGCCCCACACCGTCAGGATTCGTACCGGTTGCGCCGGATCGGCCTCGATCTTGGCCCGCAGGCGATTGATGTGGGTGTTGACCGTGTGCTCGTAGCCTTCGTGGCTGTAACCCCACACGGCGTTGAGCAGGTCCATGCGCGAAAACACTTTGCCGGGCTGGCGGGCGAAGAAATACAGCAGGTCGAACTCGCGCGGCGTAAGGTCCAGACGTCGGCCGTCGAGCGAGACATCGCGGGTCAACGGGTCGATAAACAACCCGCCGGAGGTCAGGCTGCCGGCGTCCATTTTCAGGTTGCGCGCCATCGCATCGACCCGTCGCAGCAGCGCCTTGACCCGCGCCACCAGCTCCAGCATCGAAAAGGGTTTGGCCAGATAGTCGTCGGCACCCAGTTCGAGACCGAGAATGCGGTGCAGTTCGCTCGAGCGCGCACTGGTGATGATGATCGGCGTGTAGCGAGCCATGGCGCGGGCGCGGCGGCAGATTTCCAGCCCATCGACGCCGGGCAGCATCAAGTCGAGGATCAGCGCGTCCCAGCCACCTTGCTCCAGCAGGCGCAAGCCTTCATTGCCGTCGGCGCTGTGCACGACCTCGAACTGCTCATCGCGTAGATGCAGCGAGATCAGGTCGGCGATGTGCATATCGTCCTCGACCACCAGGACACGTTTGGGTTGATCCATCGAAACTTAATCCTGCGCCAGGCAATGATTGGCATTGTGCGGCTTTTCCCTGGGCCGAGTTATCACGAATTGTTTAACTCTGCGTGAGGATTTAGCGACCACCTCAAGCCTAGGCTGTCTCCAATGTAAAGCACTGCTAACTTTTGGAGAGAGCCATGTTTTCTCGGCGACAGTTCTTGATAGCGGGTGGCGGCCTGGGTGTTGCGGCGCTGGCCATCGGCATATTGCCTAAGTTCACGGCAAGCTCGGCGTTGGTCAGCTCTGCCCGCGCTGACGAAACCTTTGAGGTTACCCACACCGATGCCGAGTGGCGGGCGATGCTGAGCGCTGAGCAGTACGACATTTTGCGCAAGGAAGGCACCGAGCGCGCCTACACCAGCAAGCTGAACGATGAACACCGCGAAGGCACCTTCGCCTGCGCCGGGTGCGAATTGCCGCTGTTTTCATCGAGCACCAAGTTCGACAGCCGCACCGGTTGGCCGAGCTTCTGGGCACCGTTGAATAACGCGGTGGCGACCCGCGAAGACCGCTCGTTCGGTGTCGTGCGCGAAGAAGTCCACTGTCGGCGCTGCGGCGGCCATCTGGGGCATGTCTTCGACGATGGGCCAAAGCCGACCGGTCTGCGCTACTGCATGAACGGTCTGGCGATGACCTTCAAACCATTGTCGGCATAAACCATGGCAATGCCCTTTCTTTCACTTCATACAGGTCGACGCTATGTGGCTCCTCGTTCTCTCCTATCTCGGTGGCGTGCTGACGATTGTCAGCCCGTGCATTCTGCCGGTATTGCCCTTTGTCTTCGCTCGCACCGGGCAGCCGTTTTTGCGCAGTGGCTTGCCGCTGCTGGCGGGGATGGCCCTGACCTTCGCGCTGGTCGCCTCACTGGCGGCGGTGGGCGGCGGTTGGGTGGTGCAAGTCAATCAGTACGGTCGCTGGCTCGCGTTGCTGTTCGTTGCGCTATTCGGGCTGACGCTGTTGCTGCCGCGTCTGGCCGAACGCCTGACCCGGCCACTGGTGGCGGCCGGCGGTCGTCTGTCGGAAGCTGCGGGCGCCGACTCCCGGCCACGCCCGGGCGCTTCGTTTTTGATCGGTGTCGCCACCGGGCTGCTCTGGGCACCGTGCGCGGGGCCGATCCTCGGTCTGGTGCTGACCGGCGCGGCGCTGCAAGGGGCCAGCATCGGCACTACCTTGCTGTTGCTAGCTTACGCCGCAGGTGCCGCGACCTCGCTCGCCGGTGCATTGCTGCTGGGCGGTAAAGTCTTTGCCGCGATGAAGCGCTCGATTGGTGCGGGTGAATGGGTGCGCCGTGGTTTGGGGGCGGCGATGCTGGCGGGTGTTGCGGCCATCGCCTTGGGCCTGGACACCGGCCTTCTGGCGCGGGTTTCGACGGCGTCCACGGGCGGTATCGAACAGGCGCTGGTGGGTCGGTTGGCCGGGAAATCTCCGGACAATAGCGGGGCTAGCGGGGCGATGATGGCGCAAATCCCTCAGTCCGAGGATCAGCCTGGCTCAAGCATGATGGCCGCAGGCGGCGCGATGAAGATGGCCGCGAAAGAGGCTGCGGCATTACCTGTCGAAGGCAATCTGCCGTCGCTGGACGGTGCCGTGCAATGGCTCAACTCGCCGCCACTCACCGCCCAGGCCTTGAAGGGCAAGGTGGTGCTGGTGGATTTCTGGACCTACTCCTGCATCAACTGCTTGCGCACCTTGCCGTACGTCAAAGCCTGGGCTGACAAGTATCGAGATCAGGGCCTGGTGGTGATTGGCGTGCACGCCCCGGAATTTGCCTTCGAACGTGACGTGGGCAACGTGACCAAAGCCATGAAGGATCTGGGTATTAACTACCCGGTAGCTATCGACAACGACTTCAAGATCTGGCGCGCCTTCAACAATGAATACTGGCCGGCGCATTACTTTGCCGATGCTCAGGGGCGCATTCGTTATCACCATTTTGGTGAGGGCGATTACGCCGAGTCGGAGCGGGTGATTCAGCAATTGCTGCGAGAGGCCGGTGCCGCGAAAGTTGCCGATGGCCTGATAAATGCCAGCGCCCAAGGCGTGCAGCTGGCCCCGGACATGAAAGCCGTGCAATCGCCGGAGACCTACCTCGGCTACCAGCGCGCCGAACATTTCGTCCCGGCCGACAGCCTGGCGCCGGACAAGGTCGCCGCCTACAGCCCACCGTCCAAACCGTCCCTCAACGATTGGGGGCTGGAGGGCAAATGGAATGTCGGCTCTGAGCAAGCCACGCTGGCAGCCCCGGCCGGTCGAATCGTCTACCGCTTTCATGCCCGGGATTTGCACCTGGTATTGGGCCCCGGCGCCGACGGCAAACCGGTGCGCTTCAAAGTCACCCTCGACGGCCAGATGCCCGGCGATGCCCACGGCACCGACGTCGCCCCCGACGGCACTGGTGTGGTGACCGAGCAACGGCTTTATCAGTTGGTACGCCAACCGGGTGATGTTGCGGATCGCACCTTCAGCATTGAATTTCTCGATCCGGATGTGTCGGCGTATGCGTTTACGTTTGGTTGAGCGGCGAGACCCGCGAGGCGCCCTGACATGTACCGAAAAATTCTCGCCAGACCCATTTATCCAGGAGTCACTGTGATGAAAAAACCATCCCCCTCAACCTGGCGCCGCACCGTGCTTGGCCTGGCCACCGCCGCCGTCATCGGCCAATGCTCGGCCTTTTCCCTGGGCTCCACGGAAGACGCTGTCCTCATTCCCCCGCCGACCCTCGACGAAACGGCCAAGGGAAGCACCGAAACCGCCGTCTTTGCCGGTGGTTGCTTCTGGGGCGTACAAGGCGTGTTCCAACACGTAAAAGGCGTCAAACGAGCCGTCTCCGGTTATGCCGGCGGTGCGGCCAACACGGCGCAATACGAACAGGTCAGCGACGGCAACACCGGCCACGCAGAGTCCGTCGAGGTCACCTACGACCCCACCAAGGTCACCTACGGCAGCTTGCTGCAGATCTACTTTTCGGTCGCCCACAACCCCACCGAACTCAACCGCCAAGGCCCCGACAGTGGTACTCAATACCGCTCGGCGATCTTCCCGGAAAACGCTGAACAGCAACGAGTTGCCCAGGCCTATATCACCCAACTCGATGCCGCGCATTCGTTCAACAAACCAATCGTCACCAAGCTCGAAACCTACAACGGCTTCTACCCGGCCGAGGACTACCATCAGGACTTCCTGACGGAGCACCCGACCTATCCCTACATCGTGATCAATGATTTACCGAAGGTCGCGCAGCTGAAACAGCTGTATCCAGAGCGCTATCAGGAAAAACCGGTGTTGGTGAAGGCGGGGATGTAGGGGGGAGAAGGGCGCGCCTTCAGGTATTCAAATGCCGAGCTGAGGGCTTCTTCTGGCGATCGTGGTCGATAGCCCAGTTCCGATTCGGCTTTGCTGATGTCGTATTCCTGCTTGATGCCGTAGAACATGCGGACTTGGCTCACCAACAGGTCGGCGGGCTTTGCGGTGATTGCGGCCAGACGTTCTTTCAACCACGCCACGCCGAGCAGTAACCCTTTAGGCGCGGACGGCGGCATGCGATAGCCCGGAGTGATCCGATTGACCACTCTGATGATCTCGGCGAGCGAGGATGAGTGCGTGTTGGCCAGGATATAGCGATTGCCCGGCCAGCCTTTTTCGGCAGCCAGTATCAGACCTTGCGCCACGTCGCGCACATCCACGAAGTTGAAATGAAAGTGGGGGTCGAGCGGGATTTTGCGCTGCTCGATCGAGGCCAAAAATCCCATGGTGTCAGTCAAGCGAAAGGCGTGCGGACCAATCATGGCCGAGGGCAGCACCGAAACCATCGACAAACCGTGGGCTTGGGCCGTCTGCCAGGCTGCACGCTCGGAAAGAATCTTCGATTGGTAGTAAGGGTTTTGAACGTCGGCATTCCAGCGCTCTTCAGACAGCGGCTGGCCGTCATGACCGACAGCCGCGATGGAACTGACATACACCACCCGTTTGACCCCAGCTTGCGCAGCCGCTTCCAGCACCGTGCGGGTGCCCTGAACATTCACGTCGACTATTTCAGCCTGGGGATCTTTAGCCCAGTGCTTGAACACCGCCGCCACCTGGTAAAGGACATCGACCCCTTCCAGAGCTTTGAGCATCGCGGCCTTGTCCTGGAGTTCGGTATAGACCAGCTCGCAGTCAAGCCCCTCGAAAGGCGCGGTGTTGCCGATATCCCGCACGCCAGCCCGGACCCTGTCACCACGGGCGATCAGCGCCCTGACCAGCGTATTACCCAAATGCCCATTGGCGCCGGTCACCAGACACAGATTGCCCATCGGTATTTCCTCGTCGGTTAGCCATGAAGGTGACGAGAAGCATAGGGTGTGCCCCTAGGGACAGAGTCAAGGCGTTGGTTGGTCAGGTTTGTCAGGTAAAGCACAGCATCGGTAATTTCGCGATTCAATTGTATTTATTCACCTTTGTTTGATAAATATCAGTTAATGCACTTCATTTGATCCACGGTGTAATCAATCATGAAGCGACAGTTCGACGATATTCTGCTGGGCAGCATCGAGTTGTTTTGCCTGGCGGCTGAATCAGGAAGCTTCACCACCGCGGCAGCGGTAGCCGGCGTAACGCCAGCGGCGGTCAGCCGCTCCGTGTCGCGCATGGAGGAGCGCATGGGCGTGCGCCTTTTCACCCGAACCACCCGCAGCGTAAAACTGACGGACAGTGGTCGAGCGTATTTCGAGCAGTGCCGCCCGGCGTTGGCGCAGTTGGTCGAAGCCCAGCGTGAAGTGATGGGCAAGCAGCAAACACCCTCCGGGACCTTGCGTATCAGCGTACCCACCACCTACGGCCATCACCGCATCTTGCCGTTGTTGCCCGCCTTTCGAGCGCGTTTTCCGGCGGTAAAGGTCGACGTACACATCAGCAATCGTAACGTCGACTTCATTGATGAAGGCTACGACATGGCAATCAGGGTTCGGGTCCTGCCCGACTCAGGGCTGATCGCCCGGCACCTGGAAGACGCGCAACTGGTCACCGTGGCGACTCCCGACTACTTGCAGCGCGCGGGACGACCGCAAACCCTGGATGACTTGCACAACCATGAGTGCATTCAATTCGAACTGCCCAGCAGCGGTAGACACATCGCCTGGTTGTTCAAGGAAAACGCCAAGGACAAAGAGATCCTGACTGAAGGCGGCTATAGCTGTTCAGACGATGTGCTGGGCGGTGTAACGCTGGCCAAACATGGTGCCGGCCTCTTTCAGACCTATAAGTTCATCGTTGAAAAAGAGTTGGCAGAAGGTTCGTTGGTGGAAGTCCTTGAAGCGTTCAACGGACGATCCCGGCCCTTTACGCTGCTCTACCCGGGTGGACGCCATACGCCTTTGCGGCTCAGAGCCTTTGTCGACTTCCTGATGGGGTATCGGGCGCAATGGAACGTAGCCGAAGGCGATCCGCGGACCTGACAACAACCCAAATGCCAGACTACAGATTTACGTTAACTGACTGGCACTATCGATTTTTCATTTTTGGGTATGTAGAAAAGTGAACTGGGATGATCTGAAGGTTTTTATTTTCGTCGCGAAATCGAACAACGTCACCGAGGCGGGACAGTCGCTGAAAGTCTCTGCATCAACTGTTTCGCGCAAAATCGCCGCGCTTGAGGACGCCCTAGGCACCGTGTTGTTCTTAAAGAAGACCAACGGCTACTTCCTGACCGAAGCCGGGAAGGCGCTTTTGCCGCTGGCGCTGGAGACCGAGGAACGCTTCAAACTCATCGAGCGGCAGATGTCGCAGCCAAGCGATCGTATGGCGGGGCAAGTTCGCATTGATTGCCCGGAACTGATGGGAACGCACCTGATCATTCCCGGACTGGCGGAATTTCGCGATCAGTACCCTGAGATCAGCTTTGACTTCATCAACTCGGCGGTATCCTCAAAGCTCACGCAAAGTCACAGCGACATCATTGTTCGGTTGCGCAGGCCAGACAACGGCAACTTCACGATGCGCCGGGTTGGGACGTTCATCCAGGCGCTTTTCTGTTCCGAAGGTTATGCCGCCGCCTACGGCGTGCCAACTGCACCGGCCGAGTTGAAACAGCACAACCTGATCGGCTGGACAGAGGAGATGTCCCACATGCCGCTTGCTCAATGGTTGGGCGAAGTCAGTGGCGAACAGAAGCCCTGGATGAGAGTGTCCAACCTCAATGCCCAGCTTAAAGCGGTGGAGGCGAACCTTGGCATCGCCGCTCTGCCTGCCTATGTGGGGCACCGGCTAGGGCTACGCCAGGTGCTTGCCGATAGGCCTTCACCTAGCTCCGATATCTGGCTTCTGCGCAATCAGGCGACCCAGGGCCTTGGCCGTGTCGATCGGGTGATGGAGCATCTCACCGACCTGTTCCACCGCAGCATTGCCGAGATGCAGTGACGGCGCGACGCTCCCTACAGCGAACCGGTCCGCAGGAATATCCAGACCGCTACCGCCATCAGCATCAGCCCAAACAGCGCATTCTGGAACATCAGCAGTTTCGGCCGGGAGCGGATCAGCGTCTGAACGGTCGACCCCATCGATACCCAGAGGACATGCGAGAAAAAGTTAAGCGCAATCAGCGCCGCGCTAAGAATAAGAACGATGCCGCTGCTGGTGTCTCCGGACGGAATGAAGGTGGAGAACATCACCAGTAGCATCACGATCCCTTGCACATTGCCCAGTTGCACGACAATGCCGTCACGGAATTGCAGACCCATGACCTTGTCGCCGGGCGCTTTCAAGGGGCGACGCAGCAGTTTCACCCCCAACCACAGGATGTAGAAGCTTCCCGCCACTTGCAGCACCCACACCAGGGTCGGACTGCTCATCAACGTGTGATAGAGCCCCAGCCCGACCAGCACTGCGAGTAAGAAGTAAGTGATATCGAGCCCGACGATGAACCGCACCGACCGGCGAACGCCGCTCTGCGCGCCAGAGGTCGCTACCATCAGGTTGCCGGGGCCTGCGCTCAGGGTCAGAGGAACCATGGTGGACAGCCAAAGCGGCCAGTTGATGTTGACTATCTCTTGCACGTTCTCTTCCTATATCGCGGCGCGGACTGCACTGGGTCCAGTCTAATTCGCAGCCGCGGCCAAGGTTATCGCGAAGAGTGGAAAGCGGTTTTCCAGAATTGCTGGAAGAAGCGCAACACACGCTCACTATTTTCCCGTTGCTGTTGCAACTGGAGGAGCGAATCCGGGCGGCACTTTGAGCCACGGGAAGCCATGCAGCGCCATGTCATAACCGGTGTCGTAGAGCTTACGCATGTACTCGTTGTCGAACTCTTCCTTGTGGGGGAAGTTGAAGCTCGAGGGTATGAATCCGAGGTTGAAGTCCACACCGTCGCGCTGGGTGGTGGCATAGATCCGGTAGAGGTCGCCGATGCCCTGGCTGTGGATCAACGAGGAGACCGCGCGCCCGGCGATACTCATGGTGCTGCGCTCGACCTGCGCCCAGTCCGGATCGAGTCGCGCGTTGCGTATCACGTAGAGTTTACGCTCGCGGGTGACTCCTGCTTTTGCCGCCTCCTCATTGATGCGGATCCCGGCCGGATAAGCGAATACCTGCGCCATGATGCCGCCGTCCACGTGCATTTCCTGATAGGTTTTACCGTCGACTTCCACATCGATCATCATTGGCGGAAATGCTCCCGGAATCGAGGCGGATGCGATCATGATTCTCACGAAAAGGTCCAATGCCTCAGGGCCACCATAGGTCGCGATTTTTCCCATGTCCCAGATAATCGGGCGTCGTGCATCGAGGTCTGCAGTGGCGACCAACAGAAAGCGACCCTTCGCGTACTCGGCGGCGATCTCCTTGAGCATGTCCTCGGTCACCGATTGACGCGTCAGCTTCAACAGCGGTGCGTTGTCCGACATTGCATCGCTCAAAACGCCTGAGATAAAGCTGCGCGGAGCAATGACGTCTTTGGGCGACAAGGTGGTATAGACCTTCTTCAGCGTCGCGTCGTACTTCGGCCCAAGAAAGGCGAAAGGCGCAATCAGCGCGCCCGTGCTGATGCCGGTAACGAGTTTGAATTCAGGGCGCTTTCCTGTAGCCGTCCATCCATTCAACAATCCCGCGGTGAACGCGCCATTGTCACCACCACCCGAAATTGCCAGATATGTCGCTGGCGGCAGGGGCCCCTTGTGCCCCTGCTTCGCGAGGTAAGCCTGTTCCCGCCGCAGCGCTTCAAGCCCGACTCGGGTCAGCTCTGTCATGTCTCCGCCAGCGACATAACGCACCCCGGTCATTCCCGGGATCTGCGCTCTCGCCGTCAACTCGGACGGCACCGCGGGTAGGCGAGGCGGCGTCATGGTGCAGCCTTGCATCAGTACAAACAGCGCCACAATCAGGCTGGTGATTTTCATAATCATCTATATATCCCGCTGTTCGATTCAACGATCGTTCACAGCCGCCTGTTACCACAGAGACCGCCCTTGGGTGTCCTGATTGGCTATTGGACTCACCAAGGGTCCCGGCTGGCTTACGGCCATGAGCTTAGGTCATGTGGGGGCGAACGCTGGTGCATGAGGCCTTCCATCCGAATAAATCGCTACGCCCCCCTTATCCCCCAACTATGATTTACAAGATTCCGCCCCGCCGACGGCAGTCGCTACGCCCCTGCGTCCAGTCCCGCTTTTTCTTCCCCCCGGGAGAAGCGTTATGCGTGTTTGCTATTGCTTCAGCGCAATCCTGCTCGCCGTGCTGTCTCTGTCCGGCTGTTCGGACGAGGACGGGTTCTTCATCACGAAGGCGTTCGCCGCCGCCCCCGAGGCGGGGGTAGCGGGCGCTGCGCCCGCACCCGAACCGACTGCACCGGTCGAGGCTGTCTTTGCACCGGAGGAACTCGACCAGATGCTGGCGCCGCTGGCCCTGTATCCGGATTCGTTGCTGGCCCAGGTACTGATGGCTGCGACCTATCCGGGCAATGTCGCCGACGCCGTGGCTTGGTCCAAGGCGCATCCGGACAGCAGCGGCGACGCCGCCGTGCGTCAAGTCGCGAACGAGCCTTGGGACCCGAGCGTGCAATCGCTGGTCGCCTTCCCGGCGGTACTGGCGACTCTGGGCCAGGATCCGGCCTGGGTGCAGCGCGTGGGCGATGCCTTCCTCGCGCAGCCCAACGCCGTGATGGATTCGGTACAACGCCTGCGCCGACAGGCGCAAGCCGCTGGCCACCTCGAATCCAACGAGCAACAGAAAATCATCGTGCAGCCGGCCGCGCCGGCACCGGCCAGTTCGACCGTGGTGGTGCAGCAGCCTGCTGCCACGCAGACCATCATCATCGAGCCGGCCCAGCCGCAGACCGTTTACGTACCGAGCTACAACCCGAGCGTGGTCTATGGCACCTGGGCCTACCCGTCCTACCCGCCGGCGTACTACCCGCCGCCGCCAGGCTCCTACCTCGGCACCGCGCTCGCCACCGGCCTGGCCTTCGGCGCGGGCGTGGCAATCGTCAATTCGCTCTGGGGCGACTGCAACTGGGGCCGCGGCGATATCGACATCGACGTCAACCGCTACAACAACATCAACACCAACCGCCAGATCAACGCCAACCAGAACACCTGGAGCCACAACCCGATCAACCGCGACGGCGTGCCATACCGCGACCGCGCCCACCGTGAACAGAGCGGCCGGCGTTTGGCCGGCAGCGAACAGCGCGACGCTTTCCGTGGTCGCGATCCGGTGCGGGCCTCCCAGCGCGAGCGCGCCAGCCAGTCGCTGGCGCAGCGCGGCATCGAATCTCCAGCCACAAGCAACCGCCAGGCGCGCGAGCGGGCCCAGACCGCGAGCCGTGATCAGCGCAAAGAACCGCAGGTGCGCGAGCGAGAACGCGCGCCAGCCAGTGCACAGACGCGCCAGAATACCCAGGCCGGTGCGCAGAAGCCCCAGCGCGAGCCAGACAATTCAAAGGTCCGCCAGCAAGCGCGTCAGCAGCAGGCCAGCACACAGGGGCCGCGCAACAATGCCTTTTCCGGCGCCAGCAACCCCTCGCAGTCGCGAACGCAAGCCAGCCGCGGCCAGGCCAGTCACGTTGCTGCCAGTCGGCCGAGCGCGGCGCGCGGCGGCGGACAGGCTGTGCAACGCCCCGCCCGAGCACCGTCCCAGGGCGGCGGCAATCGGCGCTGACAGGAGACTTGCCATGAATGCTGCATTCCGAATTTTCTCAGTTGTGCTGCTGGCGGTTCTGGCCCAGGACGTGCGCGCGCAGCAGGCCTTTCCCAGTCCGGATGCCGCCGCCGAGGCTCTGGTTGCCGCGCTCGGCACCAAACGGGCCGATCCCGCGCGCCTCGCGGCCTTGCTCGGCGCCGACTGGCGCGCGTATATCCCGCTCGAGGGCGTCGATCGTGATGACGTCGATGCCTTCCTCGTCCGCTACCGGGAAAAGCACAGCACCCAGTCCGACGTGAAAGGTCAAGTGCATCTGGTGGTCGGCACCGACCCCTGGACGTTGCCGCTGCCAATCATGCAGGGCAAGAACGGTTGGGCCTTCAACGCCAAGGCCGGTGGCGAGGAGATCCGTGAGCGCCGCATCGGTCGCAACGAACTGGCCACCGTGCAGTCGGCGTTGGCCTACTACGATGCCCAGATGGACTACGCCGAGGTCGACCGCGATGGCGACGGCGTGCTTGAGTACGCGCAGAAGTTCATCAGCAGCAACGGTAAGTACGATGGTCTGTACTGGGCCAAGAAGTCCGGTATAGAGGAGAGTCCGCTCGGCCCGTTGTTCGGCGACGCCAAGCCCGGCAGCGACTGGCATGGCTACCAGTACCGTATCCTCGACGCACAGGGTCCATCGGCACCGGGCGGCGCTTACAACTATAAGATCGGCGACAACATGAGTCGCGGCTTTGCCCTGATCGCTTGGCCGGCGAAGTACGGTGACAGCGGCGTGATGAGCTTCATGATCAGCCACGAGGGCCAGGTGTTCGAGAAAGACCTGGGCCCGGACAGCGCGAAACTGGCGAAGGCCATGCGCCGCTTCGATCCGGATAGCAGTTGGAGCAATGTCGAAGAGCAGCCGGCGCCGTGAGCGCGGGGTTTCGACGCGATATCCGAGGTGGGGAGGCCGGCTAGATGATTCTAAGGCCACGAAAAAACGGGGACAGACCACGGTTTGAACTAATGATGATCAACCCGCCTCATCGTTGTGGTCTGTCCCCGATTTTCTTACAGCGAGTAGGGGCGTTCACCCAGACTTTCCGCCAACCGAACAAGATACCCGTCAGGATCCTGGACTAGAAACTCACGCTGCCCGACTTCTACTGTATCCGCTCGATACCAGACGTCTTCACACGTACGGAACAGCGGCCATTGCACCGCAGCCAACCGATGGAGAACCGGTTCGACGAGATCGACTGCAATCTGCAGGTTGATGCCTCTGCCCAAGGGCGCTTCAAGCGCCCCGGTCACCCACTGGAGTTCGAGAGGGTCGTACTGCTCCAGCATGATTTGCGCGCCGTCCAGATCCAGATAGGCAAACCCGACCTCTGGGCGTTCATAGACCACTCGAAATCCGACCAAGGAGGTCCAGAAATCAAGGCTCTTATTGATGTCGGCGACAATCAACTCAGGGACCAGCTTATTCCGTGAAAACATACATTTCCTTATTGAGTGGTTAGCCGTTTGAATAACCTCCTGTCAGCCCGAGAGCAGAGAAACTATTCGCTCGACCCGGTTTTAGCTTTCTCAATCGCCGCCTTGATATTCGGCACCGCGTAGCTGCTGTACCAATGATTCATACCGCGGATGGCCTGCTGCGCAGGTGCGGCGTCGTGCGCGCCGATCAGCTCACCGCAGGCCTGAGCCATGGCGACCAGGATGCGGGCGGCCTCAGGCACATAGGGCAGGGCAACGCCCTTATCGTGGCGTTCCTGAATGATCCTGTAGCGAATGTTAGACGAAGCCCCTCAGAACAGGTACTACGCTCGGCGCCACTGGCACCAGATCCCTTCACCTTTGGCGCGCCCGCGATCGACGCGGGCGCGTTTGCTCTACTTGCCTACACCTTCACCGAATGCTCGCGATCCATCATTTTTTCGACCAACAACAATCCCAGCTCCATGAGGCTATAAATCGCCAGGGCGAGGTTGCGGTGTTTGCCTTCCAAATCATCGGATAAATCCAGAGTCAGGATGCTGGCCGAGCAGAAGGTTTCGTAGGTGTGGGCCAGCAAGGCTTCGGGGTTGATGTCCGGTGCTACGGTGAAGATCTGCGGCGGGCGGTCGTTGCCTGCGCGCGGCTTGTCCGATGGTGGTGGGGGTAGATAGTGATCGAGGGTCCGGTGTGCGGCCTCGTGGAGCTTTTTCGGATCGAGGGTTTCGTGGGGTGAAACGTTTGGGGTTTCGGGGGGATTGGGGGTGACTTTGAACATTTTTTTCAATTCCTTGAGTGGAGCTGCCACCGCCTCGCTACTAAACGAAGGGGTGGCGGCTGTACGCAGGTTAGTAGACCGGGGAATCGAAGAAGCCGGCGCGCCCGAGGGCGCCCTACGCACAGCCACCATCAAGTGCAGGCGATAGAGACGCCTGACTGATTGGAGTGCTATGTGCTTTCAATTACCCCGGGCTACTAAACCCGATCGCTGATGGGCAGCGACAGGAGAACCTTAGTGGCGTGAGGCAAGGTGCACAAGCGGGGCGATTCTGGGGGATGTGTAGGCAATGGCGCAAGGTGGTGTAGTTCCGTGGAGGGCGCCTGGAAAGTCGTTGGATCAAGTCGCTTGGAGCGTTGCAGGGTTTGGCGGTTTTGGTGAGGCGGCTATTTGTGACGCGGAGCGTCACGGGATGCGTTACTTTGCTGCGCGTGGGAACGATCAACCTTGCTATCGAACGCTAGCTATGAAGCGCAGGATTTCGCGCTCGACCTTATCGGGCTGGTCGAGCTGTATCCAGTGTCCCGTATCAGCCACCACGGCATGGGGTAACTCCGGCCGTAGCGCGTAGAGCGCATTTGGATTGTCGTTCGCGCTACTGACCAGGAGAAAAATAGGACCTTTCCATGCATCCAGCGCGGGTTCGGGGTTCCAGTTTGCGAACGCCACCGCAAACCCCAGCCGTGCTGCCGCATCGACCGCCGCACAGTCTTCCAGAACTCTGGACTTTACCTGAACGTTATTACCCGCGATCGTGGCATAGAACCCCTGTTGCACATCAAGGCTCGCCGGCCCGTTAAGCGCCTCCAGCATTCCGGCGCGAACGTCATCAGGAAGTGCCCTTGGATCTGTCGGGGGATCAAGCAGGAACAGTCCTGCTACCCGGTCGACGTGTTTTGCGGCATAGTCCAGCGCTGCTGCACCACTTCCGCTATGTGCCACGATGATGAAGCGATCAAGCTTCAATGCTGCCGCTATATCAATGATGTCCTGTGCACGCCCCGCATATGAATAGTCTCCATTCGCAGCCGGGGAGCTGTCTCCGCTGCCCCGAGAATCAAGGGCATACACTTTCCTGTGTCGTCCGATAGGTTCGAGCATTCCCGCCCACTGGTTTGCTCTACCGGAGTCCGCATGGAGGAAGAGCACCGGCACACCTTCGCCGTGTCCTGCTTCAATCACAGCAAGATTGCCCTGCGTTCCAGCGAATAGTGTTTGCCTCATAGTGTTCTCCCTGTGTTGTCCGTAGCTTCCATGGAGAAAGTAGATAAGCCGAAAAAGACCCTGCAATGCAAGGCCGTTCTTGGTTTTAGTGCCGTCCAGTCAGGCCAGCTCTGTCAGTGGCGCAGCCTTCTGCGGTGGTTTTATCGAGCCAATGTAAACCGCAAGGAGGGTGAGCAGTGCACCGCTGATTTGCAGCGCAGAACTGGCTTTATTCAAGAAGGCGACATCGATGAAGTAGGTGATCACGGGCTCCAGCAGCAGAATCAAACCGGCCAGGCCCAAACTAATGGAGCCAATTGAACGGTTGACCAATAGCCAGCCAACAAACTGCACGAGCACGCCATAGATAATCAACATGAACAGCGTCTGTTGATCCGCAATCACCAGGCTTTCTCCATTTGCGACGCCATAGCCCAGCAAAACCAGTGCCGCCCAAATACTCAGATTAAGCATTTGGGCGATCTTGTCTCCACCACCCTCCGGCAATTGGGTGTTGATCTTCAGGAAGTACACGCAAATGGCATAAGCCAAGCCCGACAGTACTCCATATATAACGCCCTTTATCCCTGCCGTCGTGGTCATCTCAGGTAGCAATAACATATACAGCCCGACAAATGCCAAAGTGATCGATATCACAAAGTAGAAGGAGGGTTTTTCCTTCAGTAGATAAAGTCCCAAGAGGGTCATGAAGAAGACTTGGCAATTGGTCAGAATCGAACCGATGCCCGGGCCGACGATGTAAATACTCTGGTGCCAGAGAATCAAATCAACCGCTAAAAACACGCCCGCCAGTGCGGTGTATAACCTGGCCTTGCTGTTTTTTAACGTTGCCGGGGTCTTGCGAAGTTTCAACAGCAGATAAAACAATACCGAGGCAAACAGCATCCGGTAAAACCCGGCGCCTCCCGCTCCGATATGGGCGAAGGCCACGGCCAATGCAGAAAGGCTGAGCATCAAGCCACCCACCGTCAACTCAAGTACAGCCCTGTTGGTCGACATAGCGACTCCACTGATGGTTAGGCAACACCCTGATTCAGCCGCACAGCAGTAACGCTGCGGGCACGCTAGATTTCTTCGGCGGCCAGCTGCAGCCATTGCTCCACCGGCGCGTAAGCCAGCACCGCATCGACGTAGGCTTGCAGTGGCGCTGGCACGGCAATCCCGTAGCGACGAAAGCGGAAAACGACAGGGACAAACATGGCGTCCACAATCCCGAAATCACCGCAGAGGAACTGTGTGGAACCGCTCACCTTTCTTAAGTCGCTCCAGATGTCGAAGATGCGCTGAATTTCATCTTTCGTTTCAGTCGTTAACACTTCTGGGGTGTCACCGGTGTTCAAGCCAAACGACATCTGCGTACGTACATGAGTAAAGCCAGAATGCATTTCCGCCGCCGCGGCCCGAGCCAACGCTTTGATGCGTTGTTCTTGCGGCCACACGTGTGCTTCAGGGTAGAGGCTGGCAATATATTCAGAGATGGCCAGGCTGTCGTTGATAACAATACCGTCCTGAAGCAATGCGGGTACTTTTCCTGAAGGGGAGTACTTTAGAATGCGTTCGCGAGTATCTTTTTCTTCCAGTTTTATTTGAACGGTTTCAAACGAAACATCAGCCGTCACAAGAACCAGCCACGCCCGAAATGACCAAGAGGACTTACTGAAGTCCCCGATAACTAGTGTTGTCGACATTGTTTTTCCTAGCTTGCATTATGGAATGGGTGCTAAGTTTATCTGGCCATTTTTCGAACGTATTGCACAAAACTGGACAGGTCATGGAAGAACGCCGACGCCGCAAAAGCGCCCCAACAATCAATGAGGATTTCTCTCGGTTCTGGCGGATACCTGAGGGCGATTGCGAACTGCTGTCGGCTCGCTACAGCACCCAGTCATTTGGCAGGCATTCGCATGACCGCTACGCGATCGGCGTCATCAGCAGCGGCGTTGAAAAGCTTTTCTATCGTGGCGCCCATCACTTGGGCGCTACGGGGAGCGTGGTCACTATCAGCCCTGGGGAGATACATGACGGGCTTCCCGGAAGCGACGAAGGCTGGATGTATCGGATGCTCTACATTGACCCGGCATGGCTTAATAACGTGGTCTTTCAGGACGGGGTTTCTTCCGGGCACATTCATCTTTTTCAACAAGCGCTGACTCAAGACGACGTTTTTGCCCAATCGTTCTTGTATCACCATCAGGTCATTGAGACGTCCAACCCAAGCCTTGAGCGCGAGACCATCCTGCTGGAGCTGGTCGCACAGCTCTTTCAGAGGAATGGGGCGAGCATAAAGTCTTCGGATGCCGCTGAGCGTGATGCGGTAAAACGCATCAAGAAGAAGCTGGAGGATGATTTCGATAAAAACATACCGCTCGAAGACCTCGCCAAGCTGGTTGATCTCGATCCTCTGTACATGATCCGGGTGTTCAAAAAGAACGTCGGCATCTCTCCCCACAGCTATCAAATCCAGAAAAGAATCGCCCACGTACAAAACCTTCTACGCAAGGGTGCGAGTATTGCGGAAGCCTCCTTTTGCTGCGGATTTTTTGATCAGAGCCATATGGCAAGAGCCTTCAAGAAGGTCGTCGGGGTGACGCCTGGCAGTTTCCGAAATAGTCGTTAGCATTGGATTTTGCAGAAAGGCGGGGGGCTCCCTCAGCCCTTGGCTTTGTCAAATGATTGGTAAAGGCTGATCCTCTCATCGGGACCCGTCAGGCCCTAATGCTGCTTTTAGATCTTGACGCTGCCTGTCACTCATGCTAGCGAGTGCTATACTGCTTTAGGAATGCATGAACTGTGCAGCGTTCCCCGCGGGTACAGATACCGACTGCAAATCTCGGTTACGGCTGCAGGACAGAGGAGGTCTACAGCAAACGCGAGATGGGAGGTGTAGCATGAATCGACACTATTACATCAGTGACAATCTCGACGATCTTGAAACCGTTGAAAATGAATTGGAAGCCAACGGCATCAATACCGAACAAATTCATGTGCTCAGTGAAAAAGTTGCTGATGTTGAACAACATCACCTCCACGAGGTTAACTCGTTAATGCAACAAGATGCTGTTCACTCTGGCGAGATGGGTGCGGTGGTCGGTGTGCCACTCGCGGCGCTGGTCCTTGGCGGCGCCTATTGGATGGGCTGGACCGAATCCGCCGCAGGCTGGGTGCCTTTTATCTTCCTTGCCATTGTTATAGTGGGCTTCTGCATCTGGGAAGGCGGTTTTTTTGGTATCCAGGTGCCGAATACTCACTTCCGCAGTTTTAAACAGGTGGTAGAAGAGGGCAAACATATCTTCTTCGTGGATGTTGAGCCGGATCAGGAATCGGTATTGGACCGGGTAATCGAACATCATCCGAAGCTGAAGATCGCCGGCACGGGAACGGCAGCCCCCCACTGGACAGTAGCCTGGCTGCACAGATGGCATCAGTTCAAGCGAGTGATATCGGGTTAGCCCCTGGGGGCTTAAGGCCATCCGGAAGTTGCTTATTGGCCGAAGAAAATTACCCGGCTGAGGAAAACATAGTCCGCCTCGGTGGCCATCAGTCCGACGAGCACCAGTAAACACAAAGGTGGCACCAATATGGCGTAGACCATGGCCAACCGTTCCCAGGCCATGTGCATGAAGACGGAGACAATTAAACCTGCCTTCAACAACATGAGCGTGATAATCAGGGACCACCGAAGGTAGCCCTGGAAGTGAAAATAGTCGACAAGATACGACAGCGTGCTGAGGACGAATAACAGCCCCCAAATTTTAAGGTACAAACTAATTGGATGTTGCTGACCCTGAGTATGCGCCATCATCAGTGCTCCTCTTCAGAACCTGTTCATGATTGTCACGATCATGAACAGTCTCTTAGACCTACCATAAATAGAAGAACGCAAAAATAAACACCCACACCAAGTCCACGAAGTGCCAGTAAAGCCCGGCTATCTCGACGATCTGATAGTTGCCGGAGCGCTCATAATCTCCCCGCAATACTTTCAGCGCGACAATGCTGAGGTAGATGACGCCGATTGACACATGCAGTCCGTGGAAACCGGTAATCATGAAAAAGCTGGCACCAAATTGCGCAGCCCCCATGGGGTTTCCCCAGGGACGCACCCCTTCTGCGATGAGCTTGCTCCATTCAAATGCCTGCATGCTGACGAAGGTCGCACCTAAGGCTGCGGTCGCCAGCATCAGGGCAGCGGTTTTCGCGCGATCACGGCGATAGGCGAAATTAACTGCCATGGCCATGGTGCCGCTGCTACTGATCAGCACAAAGGTCATGATAGCGATCAGAATAAGTGGGATTTCTCTACCGCCAATCGTCAATGCGAACACTTCACTGGGGTTCGGCCAAGGGGCGGTGATGGTCATGCGTACCGACATGTAGCCGATTAAAAAACAGGTGAATATAAAAGTATCGCTGAGCAGGAATATCCACATCATTGCCTTGCCCCAGGGCACCTGCTTGAAAGCCTCTCTGTCCGAGGACCAGTCGCTGGCGATGCCCTGCCATCCCAGTGCAGGCGGCGAGCTTGGTGGATTGGATGAACTGGAGTCGCCTGGGACTGGTGGGTGCGATGCCATGGCTTTTCACCTCAGGCCGCAGAATCTGGCGATGGCTTCATAGGTTGCCGGCGTGCTGGTCAGCAGAGCGAATAGCACGAACCAAAGACCCAATAAGTAATGCCAATAGATGGTACAGAGCTCTACGCTGGCGCTGAGTTGCGGCAACGGCACGTGATGCAGGAATTTAGCGACGGTTCTGCTCCAGGCTATCAGCCCGCCCAGCAGGTGGAACCCATGCAGGCCGGTCAACAGGTAGAAGAAACTGTTGGCCGGATTGCTGGCGACAAAGTAGCCCCAGGCGACAAACTGCTGCCAGACCAAGAGTTGTCCCATCAGAAAGGCAATTGCAAATACGCCCCCCAATGCAAAGCCAATGACAGTTGCGCCCAGTCGAGCCTGTCGGGCGGCCATACGCGACCACTGCAGTGCGATGCAACTGAATACCAGAAAAGCCGAATTCAGCCATAGCTGCCGTAGACTGGCTAACGGCGCCAAGGGCTCTGTCAGGGGCCGCCAGTCGGCCATTTGTGAGCGCTCGATAAAGGCGATCAGGAAGAGAAAGAATAACGAGCTCACCACGGCCAGAAACAAGCGCAGGCCTATTCTTGCGGTTTGGCTTCTATCGGCATCCTCGGCGGCCCGAATACCCTCAGGGTCGCGATTCCAACTGCCGCCGGGGTCAGCGCCGTCGGCGTTTCTCAATAGCAGTCTGCTCATGTTTTAACGTCCGCTATCTTGGTTCCGGCACTGAGTTGCCGCATCTGCTCCAGCTCCTCGGCGGAGACCGTTTGCGGAACGAAATCCTGTTCTATCCCCGGCACGCTGTAGTCGTAGGCCCAGCGATGTACGACCGGCAGCTTCGCTCCCCAGTTACCGTGTATCGGCGGGGTGTTCGGCGTTTGCCATTCCAGGCTGGCCGCGCCCCAGGGATTACTGCCTGCGGGCTTGCCTTTAAATACGCTCCAGGCCAGGTTGAACAGGAACAGCAGTTGGGAAACGCCGACGATCAATGCGACCACCGTAATGAAGGCATTCAAATCATGCGCCGACTGCGGGATGAACGCGTAGTTTTCATAGTTGTAGTAGCGACGTGGCATGCCCTGGAAGCCCAGGTAGTGCATGGGAAAGAAGATGGCGTAGGTGCCCAGAAAGGTAATCCAGAAATGCAGCTTGCCCAGGGTGTCGTTCGTCATGCGCCCGGTGACTTTCGGGAACCAATGATAAATGCCGCCGAACACCACCAGTACCGGTGCGACACCCATGACCATATGAAAATGGGCTACGACGAAATAGGTGTCCGAGAGCGGAATGTCCACGATCACATTGCCGAGAAACAACCCGGTCAGACCGCCGACCAGGAAGGTGACGATAAAGGCCAGGGCAAACAGCATCGGCACGGTCAGATGGATGTCGCCCTGCCACAGGGTCAGCACCCAGTTGTAGACTTTCAGTGCGGTCGGCACCGCGATGATCAAGGTGGTGACAGCGAAGAAAAAGCCAAAGGAGGGGTTCATTCCGCTGACATACATATGGTGCGCCCAGACCACAAAGCTGAGTACGCCAATCGCAATAATGGCCCACACCATCATTCGGTAGCCGAAGATATTTTTACGCGCATGCGTGCTGATCAAGTCGGAGACCAGACCAAACGCGGGGAGAGCAACGATGTAGACTTCCGGGTGGCCGAAGAACCAGAACAGATGCTGGAATAATATTGGGCTGCCACCTTGGTGATCGAGTTGCTGCCCCAGCGAGATGATCGCCGGCATAAAGAAGCTGGTGCCCAACAGTTTGTCAAACAGCATCATGACCGCACTGACAAGCAACGCAGGGAAGGCCAGCAAGGCCATAATCGAGGCCATGAAGATTCCCCATACGGAGAGCGGCATGCGAAACAATGTCATGCCGTGCGTGCGCGCCTGCAACACCGTGGTGACGTAGTTCAACCCGCCCATGGTGGTTGCGACAATAAAAATCGCCAGTGAGACGAGCATCAGTACGATGCCCCACTCGGTCCCCGGTGTCCCCTTAGTAATGGACTGTGGCGGATAGAGCGTCCAGCCCGCACCGGTGGGGCCGCCAGGGACAAAGAAGCTGGCGAGCAACACCAGTACCGCTAGCAGGTAGGTCCAGTAACTCAGCATGTTGACATAGGGGAAGACCATGTCGCGGGCGCCCACCATCAATGGGATCAGATAGTTGCCGAAGCCACCCAGAAACAAGGCCGTCAGCAAATAAACGACCATGATCATGCCGTGCATGGTCATCGCCTGATAGTAAGTACTGGCGTCCATGAACGCCAAACTACCGGGAAAGCCTATCTGGATGCGCATCAAGTCGGACAGCACCACGGCTATAAGACCCACGAATAAAGCCGTCAAGGAATATTGAATGGCTATTACCTTGTGGTCCTGACTCCAGATATATTTGGTCAGGAAGCTTTTGGGTTCGTGCAGTGCTTCTGTTTCGGCTTGCTCCGCATAGGCCATCACGTCATCCTCCAGCTGAAGTTTCGGTGTATTTCTGGCTGCTTTACGGCTACTTTCCTGGCTCCACCTTGCTCGCATCAGCGTCGGCATTCGCTTTGGATTTGATAAAAGCGATCAGTGCGTTCAACTCCTTATCGCTCGGAGCAAAGGTCGGCATGACGGCTGCATAGCCCTTGACGATTTTGGCACTGGGATTAAGAACCGACTCTTTTATATAGCCCTCATCGACCTTTATCCTCGTATCGTCGGCAAGGGTTTCTGTCTTGCCATACAGGCCCTGCCAGCTGGGGCCTACGCCCTTACTGCCATCGACACTGTGGCAGGCCAGACAGCCGAGCGACTCGGCCAGCCGCTGTCCCTGCGCCACCAAGTCGTCACCTGGGCCCGACGCTTCGTCTTGCCCCGCAGCACCCAGTGATTTAATCAGGGCGACGAGAGCACCCAGTTCATCTTCATTGAGAGTATAGGTCACCATGACTGGCGGGTAGCCCTGTACCAGTCGGGCCTTCGGATCGAGGATCGACTCTTTCAGGTAGGCCTCATCGACCAGCACACTGGTGCCATCGGCAAGCTGTTCAGTGCGGCCGTACAGACCCTTCCATCCCGGGCCGAGACTGGCGCTGCCATCCTGGCTATGGCAGGCACTGCAGCCGAGTTTTTCGACCAGCAGGCGGCCTTTTTCCAGCACGCTGTCCCGACTGGGCTTGGCAGCTGTCTTTAATGTCTGCGCAAAGGTCGGTTGGCTGCTCAGCCATTGATCGAAGGCGCCCTGTTCTTCCACGATCATATGGCCGCGCATGTTGTAATGACCTACGCCACAATATTCAGCGCAAAGGATTTCATATTTCCCGGTTTTAGTCGGCGTAAACCAAAAGTACGACACCATCCCTGGCACCATATCCATCTTGCTGCGCATTTGCGGTACATAGAAATCGTGCAGTACATCTTTAGAGCGCAGTAAAACTTTTACCGGCTGATTGAGCGGAAGGCGAACCTCATTGTTTATTATAAGTACATCGTCCTGCCCAGCAGGGTCCTTGGGATCAAGGCCGAAGGGATTGGCGGAATCAACAAACTTAATATCCGATCTGCCCAGCTTCCCGTCGTGGCCGGGAAAACGAAAGGCCCACTGCCACTGCTGGGCGACCACTTCAAGTTCATAAGCATTTTTCGGCACCCGGACGAAATCACTGTAAACAACCAGGCCTGGCGCCAACATCACGGCAATACCTACCGAGGTAACAATAATTAACCATAGTTCCAACTTTTTATTTTCTGGCTGGTAGGCCGCCTTGGCACCTTCCTTGTGACGAAAACGCATCACGGCTACCGCCATAAATACCGTGATGGCGATGAAAAATATTCCGCTAATGATCAGGGTGATGAACAGGGTGGTGTCTATTGACCCCCAGTTGGAAGCTGCCGGTGTCGCATGCCAGGGCGCTAGTATGTTGAACAACACTGATGCAACAACGATTAGAATCAAGATAATTGCTATTGCCATTTTCTCTTCATCCTATTCCTGTTGCTCATGGGTTCAAATTAATATTAATCTGACACCCAAGCAGGGTAGACAAGTACCAGCCATCCTGGCGGCAAAGTCAGCAAGAAGTATAGTGCATGGACGGAGCAAGCGCTTTTTCTGAAAGAAATCTGATGCCCGGATATTCCAATATCCAACATTAAGTTAATCGTTTAAATCTATTCGCTACATATGGCTGTAGATATTCAGTATCACGTCTCCTGGGACTAAGTGGGGCGTAGCGACTTGTTTCCGATCGGTCAAAATGACCGCACTACCCCCGCAGCGAAAAGCCGATGCCTGGAATCACGTTGTAGCTTCTAAAGCAGCTGATCAATCAAAACCGCGTTGGAATAGATCAAGCTACCATCGCTGGCTCGATGCCCGACCAAATGGAACTGACCGCGCTCGTTGTGTATATAGACGCGCATTTGGCAGTCGGACAAGGGGGCGTATCCCTCTGGCATGATCAACTCCAGTGTGCTCATGTCGACATCGACCATGGCTTCACGCTCATGGGTCTTCTGTAGGCGTTCTTCAGCTTCCTCTAGACGCAGATGGAGGGGGCCATCGACGTAAAAATGGATCTCCCCCATCGGGGTGGACTTTTGGTCGCCGCTGATTTTGCACCAGCCTTCGATCGTCAGGGTGCTCATGACGAAACCTCCATTGTGGACCGCTGGACTCTGTAGCTCTTGTCTCTACTCAATGCCATCACTGATCTGACCACTACGCATGGGCAGGGTTCTTCTTTTGCAGAATAGTGGGGGAAAGGGAAGCGCGGGAGAAAAGGGGGCAAGAAAAGGGGGCAGATTTATTTTCCGTCCAGTCTTGGCGGCCAGAATCGGTGCGTGTACGGGCCCCCCCCATTATTCACTGAATGTCTTTCAAGTAACCCTTGAGCGCAATGAGCGGGGCATCAAGCTGCTCCATCGTCTGCGCAGCGCCCAAATCTGCTGCCAACCGATGCAACTCGCGGCCCAAGGCTGTATCAACACCGCCTACAGCTTCCAGCGCCAGACCCAGACATTCATCCACTTTGATATGGATAGCCTCGACATCACCTCTGCGCACCAGCAAGCCAAATACGTCCTTCTGATAGTCGCTCATTATCAGATCGTCGCGCAAAATCGGACTTTGACCTTCCGTCTCGTAAGCCAGCTTGAGGCAGAAAAGGGCAACTGTTTCCAGCGGCAATTCCATAGTGTGAATCCTTGTGATGTCTTACCGGCCTGGTCTTCGCAGATAAGTCAGCTCCTGCGGTCAGGGGCCAGAAGTAGGTTGCGTGCCATAACCACTTCCCTGCGCCCATAAAAAAGGCCTTGCAATGCAAGGCCTTTCTTAATTTTGGTGCCCGAGGGGGACTCGAAACTAACATTAATTACTTGATTGGTATAGATTAAATTGGATGTACATCTTTTTGTGTACATGAATTTATACTTGGCATGTATTTTGATGCGAGCAAGTGGGTGGGGAAAATTTATGATTCCGCCTTTTGAGTTTCCGACGAGATGCATGTTGTGTGAGTCATTGTTGTTAACAAAGCAATCAGGTTGGCTGAGTCTGGCCCGCCGCTATAGGCAACTGTCGACCGAGGCTGTGTAAAAACTGTTTAGAGCAGGTTTGACAGTCAGAACCAGAACGAAAATCGCGTTCCTACGCAAATTTCAGGTCCGCTGATTCACCAATCATTGGCAGATCTTACGTAGCGACGCAGACTTCAAAACAGTGTCTGTGTTTTTACACAGTCCGGGCCAATAGCTGCCCCTTGGCGAGAGGCAGCTTACAACGATGAAATCAACGACGATCGTTCCAAACCAGAAGCAACATGTCTGCTCCGCTATTGCAACGGCACATAAATATCGGTCTGCCATTGATCCTGCGGTGTCTCGGGATAAACGCTTAGATAATCGAAGAACAGGGGCTGGTCTCGAAGTTCCTCGCCGCTGGTGGGAAGCCAGTCGCGATAGATCGGATAGATCGTTTCGCCGATGTGATCCGTCGAGCCCACGTGACGCACTACAACGCAACGCCCTCCAGGGATAACGCGCTCGGTTACGCCGAACTCATTCGCTGCTACCGCCTCGTGAATCTCGCCGCAGATTGCAAACCGGAACGCTTCGGGTGGGGTCGTATCGGGGTTGCCGAAAGGAATGCCAAAGCTGCGACTTGATTTCACTGGCGACTGTCCGCTCTGCATGCGCCATTCGGAAAACTTGCGCACACTCTCATTAATGAGCCCGGGAGCGCCACAATGCTCGAGTGCTGCAACTCTGACTTCGTGAAACTCTACGATTCGCACCTGCATGATGATGCTCCTGGAAAAATGAGGGATGGTGAACACCGAACCCCAGACCTGCCAATTCGGTTGCTTCCTGAATGCACTCGGCGTCATACCGAACGCCCGCCTGAATGCCCTGGAAAATGCCTCGGGGCTTTCGAAACCCGCACCGAACGCGGCTTCCAGCACCGAGTAATCCGCGAGGGAGGACAGGCAATGCGCTGCGCGTCGCAGCCGCATCAACTGTACATAACGTGAAACGGGCACGCCCACGAAGGCGGTGAATTGTCGATGGAAGTGAAACGCCGAAAAGTTCGCCACCTGGCTCAACGTCTTCACGGACAAGTCACCTTCGAGATTGGCGTCGATGTAGGCGAGTACTGCATTGAAGCGCTTTGTGTAGGCGGCGTTGCTCGGCAAGTCAGGCACTGGATGGAGGCTCCGGGGAATACGGTAGGCAATAGAGTCAACTATACCGGCGTGCCCGCGCCTAGCCGTGCTTGCTGAGGTCGCGATTGGGTTGCCTGTTCGGCATGAGCCGACTTAGAGACGCCGTCTTGAAGGCTATCGGGCACTACATCTGAGACCCGGATTGTAAAACCTGTGCGACCGACAGCTTTGGATCGACTGCTGCCCTGATGTCTTGTACAGACCTTGGAAGTTTTCATAGTGGCAACCCAGGCGCTTTGGTAAGGAAAAAGAATTTCTAGGTGGGGGTTGACCACGAATTTTAATGCTGTACTATTCGCCTCCCGCTAACGAGCAGCTTGATGCTGATTTTGGCTTAAGTAATTGATTTTATTAATAAAATCAGAAGCTTTTAAGGGTGCTATTTGAGGGGATGTGCTGTAGAATGCGCGCCTCGGTTGAGACGAAAGATCTTAACCAACCGCTCTTTAACAATTGAATCAAGCAATTCGTGTGGGTGCTTGTGGAGTCAGACTGATAGTCAACAAGATTATCAGCATCACAAGTTACTCCGCGAGAAATCAAAGATGTAACCAACGATTGCTGAGCCAAGTTTAGGGTTT
>NZ_JBLYED010000044.1:0-37716 GCF_048515765.1 Pseudomonas sp. H11T01
GAGTACCAGGACACGCAACTGGAAGTTGGCAGATGCGGTGTATTTGAACCCAGAGCGCCCTGAAGTTAAGGGCGTTCTGGGTTAGCCGCAGCAGTACTAAGGCGACAGGTACCTTGACACGTACCGCAGGTCAAAAAAGTTCGCAGTAAGGAATGAAGGGTAGCGCTGTAAGAAAAACAGGCAATTCGGCAAGTCTCAATCCGGCCAATGTCATGCCGGTTCATCCAGTATCCCCTGATCAAGCGCTGACCTAGCAGTTCTGCTAGGTAGTCGACGGGCCAATATCCGTGCAATCTGAGCCTTCTTCACCCGAAGGATCAGGTCATGGAACTGCCGGAAACGCTTTTGTGCCGTTACGTCTACGACGCACTGGATCGGTTGACCGGGCTTGTGCCCTCAGAGCAAGAACAGGTGCAACGGTTTTATAATATCGCTCGCCTGGCCACTGAGCTTCAGGGGCAGACGTCGCGGACCGTGTTCCAGCAAGGCTCTCAATTGCTCGCTCTGCAGCAGCGACACGATGATGAGGTCGACAGCCAGTTGCTGGCCACCGATCAGCAACGTTCAGTCCTGCACGCCATCGACGGGGTTCAACGCCGGCAAAAAGTCTATTCACCTTACGGCCATCGACGCGCTGAAAGCGACCTGAGCAGCCTCCTCGGTTTCAACGGCGAGCGCCCGGACCCGGTGACCGGACACTATCTGCTGGGCAACGGCCATCGGGCGTTCAACCCGGTGTTGATGCGTTTCAATAGCCCGGACAGATTGAGCCCGTTTGGTCGGGGCGGATTGAATCCATATGCGTATTGTCTGGGAGATCCGGTGAATTTCAGCGATCCGACAGGGCGAGAAGCCTGGCAGCCATGGATGTTCGTAGCGCTGAATGCTCTAGGTTTAGTTTCTGGAGGCGTAGGGTTGTTCGCGATGGGGGTTTCATTTGCGGGCTTGAAAACTACGAGCGTTACCGCGTCTGCAGCCGCTTCAAAAGTGGCCGTATATTCAGGGGGAGTGGGAGCGGCTCTGGGTTTTTTCGGTGCCGGGGTTGGGCTCACGAGATCTGTCATGAACGCCACTGATCCCGATAATTCCGCTCAGGATCCTCTGCTCATCGCAATGGCCGCGCTGAGCGTGCTGTCCTTTGTTCCCACAGGCATTTCGGTGGCTTATAGCTTTCGTGCGCATAGGTTGAACAAGGCAGGTGCATGGGAGGCAGCCCACAGCAGGGAGAAAGTCGGGCCTTTGAAAAATCCTTTGGCGAACAGGCAACCTGAAATTTTTAAGAGCAGCAAAAGAATTCGCCGCAATACACTTTAGTGGGGAGTACACAACATCTCCCGATGTCCCCCATGCCGATGCCCTCAATCCGGCCAATGCCACGCAGGCTCATCCAGCATCCCCTGCCCAACGATTTCGGTCTGACCGAAGTTTTTCTCCAGCACGATTGAGTTGCACTCCGGGTCCTGCTGCAACGCCGCGATCAAACGGCTGGCGTGGGACACCACCCACACTTGGCAGTTTTCCGAGGCACGGATGATCAGCCGCGCCAGGGCGGGCAACAGGTCCGGGTGCAGGCTGGTTTCCGGTTCGTTCAGCACCATCAAGGTCGGCGGACGCGGGGTTAGCAACGCGGCGACCAGCAGCAAATAACGTAGCGTTCCATCCGACAGTTCGGCAGCCGACAGCGGCCGCAACAACCCTTCCTGATAAAACTCGATGGCAAACCTGCCGCCTTGCAGCGGTGCGATATTTAGGGTCGCGCCGGGGAATGCGTCGCTAACGGCTGTCTGCAACGCCTCTGGGTCACCGATTTCGCGGATGGTTTGCAACGCGGCGGCGAGGTCGCGCCCGTCGTGATGCAACACCGGTGTGCGGGTGCCCAATTGCGGTTGGCGCGCGGGGGCCTCGGCATCGCTGCGAAAGTGGTCATAAAAACGCCAGCCGCGAATGGTCTCGCGCAGCAACAACACTTCCGGTGAAGAGCGCAGGCTGCCGACCTGATCGAACAGGCTGTCGAAAGTTGGCGTGTGTTGCGCGAGCACGTCCCAGCTTCGGCCTTCGCGAGCGCTGATCATGGCACCGGCACGATTGACCAGAAGGCTGGCGGGGCGATAAAACGGGCCTGCCCAGATGCATTCGCGTTTGATTTCCGGATCCAGAGAGAAGTACGAGACGTGTTCCGGGAGCGATTTGGGTAAACCCAAAGCAATGGCGTAGCTGAAGTCTTCTGCCGCAAAACCCAGGCGCAGACGCACGGCGTTTTGCCGGGGCCCGCCTTGAATCGGCACTTCTCCGTTTCGCATACGTCGCGAGAGGTTTTCTGGCCCCGCCCAAAAAGTTGAATCCAGCCCACCCTCACGAGCCAGCGCATTGATTACGCCACCTTGCGCCGTCTCAGCCAGCAGTCGCAAGGCGCGATACAGGTTGGACTTGCCGCTGCCATTAGGGCCGGTAATCACATTCAACCGTTCTAGCGGGATCACCAATTTATTGATCGAGCGGTAATTGGCCACCGCGAGGGTTTTGAGCATCGTGGGTTTCCTGCTGCATGGCCCGGCAGCTTGCCTGATTGCCAGCGACGCTGTGATCCCTTGTGGTGAGCGAGCTGATCGCGCTGGGGCGCTAAGCGGCCCTAAACCAGCCATCGCGAGCCTTTCAGATAAATCGTATCAATCGGTTACGGCTGCCGCGCCCGAACGCGGACTGAGCCGAACACGAGCAAGCACCCTCGCCACAAAGTGTGCTTTTATCACCGCATACCTCTGGAACCCTGTTCTAAGCTCACAGGCGTATCGTCACTGTCCGCCCCTATCACGCAAAGGAGTCTGCATGGCTGGTCCCGGATTGAAGTGGGTTGTTTGTCTGAGTTTCGTTGCGCTATTGACCGCGTGCGGCGATAAAAAGCCCGTTGAGCGCCTGCATCCGCGGGTGTTTGTGCAGGAGGTGCAGCCCGCTGATTTCGCGGCGTCGGTGACGCTCACCGGCGATGTCCAGGCCAGGGTCCAGACCGAGTTGTCGTTTCGTGTCGGCGGCAAGATCATCCAGCGTATGGTCGATGTCGGTGACCGGGTTTCGGCCAGGCAGGTGTTGGCCAAACTCGATCCGAAAGACCTGCAAACCAACGTCGACTCAGCCCAGGCGCAGGTGGTTGCGGAACAGGCGCGGGTCAAGCAGACCAGTGCGGCGTTCGTCCGCCAACAGAAACTTTTGCCCAAGGGCTACACCAGCCAGAGCGAATACGACGCCGCCCAAGCCGCGTTGCACAGTAGCCAGAGTGCCTTGACCGCCGCTCAGGCGCAGTTGGCCAATGCCCGCGAACAACTCAGCTACACCTCACTGATCGCCGACGCGCCGGGAGTGATCACTGCGCGTCAGGCCGAAGTCGGGCAAGTGGTGCAGGCCACCGTGCCGATTTTCAGCCTGGCCCGGGACGGCGAGCGTGACGCCGTGTTCAACGTCTACGAGTCGCTGTTGGTTGAGCCACCGACGGACAAAACAGTGGTGGTCAGTCTGCTCGACAACCCGAGGATCAAGGCCACCGGCACGGTCCGGGAAATCACCCCAGCGGTTTCCGCGCAAACCGGCACGGTGCAGGTCAAGGTGACGTTGAGCGAGCTGCCGGCGGGCATGCAGTTGGGATCGGTGGTCAGCGCCACGGCCAAGACGCCGGGCAAATCCGCCGTCGAGCTGCCGTGGGCGGCTTTGACCAAGAACCTCAGCGAACCGGCTGTATGGCTGGTGGACGGCGACGGCAAGGCGCAGCTGCACACGGTCAAGGTCGCCCGCTACCTGACCGGCAAAGTGATCATCAGCGAGGGCCTGAACGGTGGCGAAAAAGTCGTGACGGCCGGTGGGCAGCTGCTGCATCCCGGAATGTTGGTGGAGATCGCCACGAAGCCTACAGGAGCCCAGCCATGAAGCGCCTGCTCGTGCTGTTGTCGGCTGGTGTACTGCTCGCCGCCTGCTCAAAAAAAGAGCCGCCGCCTGCGCCGGTACGCCCGGTGCTGTCCATTGAGGTCCAGTCCGAATCGCAAGAAGACCTCGGACGTTTCGCCGGGAACATTCAGGCGCGGTTTGAAAGCAACCTCGGCTTCCGGGTGTCGGGACGGATTGCCAGCCGCAACGTCGATGTTGGCAGTGAGGTCGAGAAGGGCGCCTTGCTCGCGACCCTCGACCCGACCGATCAACAGAACCAGTTGCGCGCCAGTCAGGGCGATCTGTCACGGATCGAGGCGCAATGGATCAACGCCCAGGCCAACGCCCGGCGTCAGCAGGAACTGTTCGACCGCGGGGTCGGCGCTCAGGCGCAGCTGGACATCGCCCAGACTGATCTGAAAACCACCAGTGCCTCGCTGGAACAAGCCAAGGCTGCGGTCAGCCAGGCCCGCGATCAGCTCAATTACAGCGAGCTGCGTACCGACCACGCGGCCATCGTCACGGCCTGGAATGCCGAAGCCGGGCAGGTGGTCAGCGCTGGTCAGCAAGTGGTGACCCTGGCGCGACCGGACATCAAGGAAGCGGTCATTGACCTGCCCGCGACCCTGGCCGAACGACTGCCCGCCGACGTGGTGTTCAAAGTGGCCGCTCAGCTCGACCCGAGCATCAATACCACCGCCACCGTGCGCGAAATCGAACCCCAGGCGCAAAGCGCGACCCGCACCCGGCGTGCGCGCTTGACCCTGGCCGAGACGCCGCCGGGGTTTCGCTTGGGGACGGCCATCAGCGTGACCCTCAGTTCGGCCATCGAGCCGCGCATCGAACTGCCGGTCAGCGCCGTGCAGGAAGTCGACGGCAAGAGCCGGATCTGGGTCATCGATACCCAAACGCAAACCGTTTCGCCCCGTGACGTGACGCTGCTCAGCCGGGATGACAGCACGGTTGTCCTGGCCGGCGGGGTCAAGGCGGGTGAGCGGGTGGTCAGTGCGGGTGTGAACAGCCTCAAACCGGGGCAGAAAGTTAAAATCGACGAGGACAGCCCGCGATGAAAGGGAGTTTCAACTTATCCGAATGGGCCCTCAAGCATCAGTCCTTTGTCTGGTACCTGATGTTCGTCGCGTTGCTGATGGGCGTGTTCTCGTACATGAACCTCGGTCGCGAGGAAGATCCGTCGTTTACCATCAAGACCATGGTGATCCAGACCCGTTGGCCCGGTGCAACCCAGGAAGAAACCCTCAAACAGGTCACCGACCGAATCGAGAAAAAACTCGAAGAACTCGACTCCCTCGACTACGTGAAAAGCTACACCCGTCCGGGCGAATCCACGGTATTCGTGTTCCTGCGCGACACCACCAGTGCCAAGGACATCCCCGAGATCTGGTACCAGGTGCGTAAAAAGATCAACGACATTCGCGGCAGTTTTCCTCAGGGCCTGCAAGGACCGGCCTTCAACGACGAATTCGGCGACGTTTTCGGCTCGGTGTACGCCTTCACCGCCGACGGCCTGACCATGCGTCAGTTGCGCGACTACGTGGAACAAGTGCGCGCCGAGATCCGCGAAGTGCCGAACCTGGGCAAAGTGGAAATGATCGGCGAGCAGAATGAAGTGCTCTATCTGAACTTCTCCACCCGTAAACTCGCGGCGCTGGGCATCGATCAGCGTCAGGTGGTGCAAAGCCTGCAATCGCAAAACGCCGTGACCCCGGCCGGGGTAATTGAAGCCGGTCCCGAACGTATCTCAGTGCGCACCTCGGGGCAGTTTGCGTCAGAGAAAGACCTGGCCAACGTTAACCTGCGACTCAACGACCGCTTCTATCGGCTGGCCGACATTGCCGAGATCAGCCGTGGCTATGTCGACCCGGCGACACCGATGTTCCGTTTCAACGGTCAGCCGGCCATCGGCCTGGCCATTGCCATGAAAAAGGGCGGCAATATTCAGGCTTTCGGCAACGCTCTGCACGCGCGTATGGAGAGCCTCACCGCCGATTTGCCAGTGGGCATCGGCGTACACAAGGTGTCCGATCAGGCCGAAGTGGTAGAAGTGGCGGTCGGTGGCTTTACCCGCGCCTTGTTTGAAGCCGTGGTGATCGTGCTGATCGTCAGTTTCGTCAGCCTTGGCGTGCGTGCCGGGCTGGTGGTGGCCTGCTCTATTCCGCTGGTGCTGGCGATGGTCTTCGTCTTCATGGAATACAGCGGCATCACCATGCAGCGGATTTCCCTCGGTGCCTTGATCATTGCCCTCGGCTTGCTGGTGGACGACGCGATGATTACCGTCGAGATGATGGTGACGCGCCTGGAAAAAGGCGAGACCAAGGAGCAGGCGGCGACCTTCGCCTACACCACGACTGCATTCCCGATGCTTACCGGTACGTTGGTGACGGTGGCCGGCTTCGTGCCCATCGGTTTGAACGCCAGCTCCGCCGGTGAATACACCTTCACCCTGTTCGCGGTCATCGCCGTTGCGATGCTGGTGTCGTGGGTTGTCGCGGTGCTGTTCGCCCCGGTGATCGGCGTGCACATCCTCAGCACCAACGTGAAACCCCATTCGGCAGAGCCTGGGCGCATCGGTCGGGCCTTCAATGGCGGGCTGCTGTGGAGCCTGCGCAATCGCTGGTGGGCGATCGGTATCACCGTGCTGCTGTTCGTGCTCTCGGTGTTCTCCATGGGTTTTGTGCAGAACCAGTTTTTCCCGTCTTCGGACCGCCCGGAAATTCTGGTGGACCTGAACCTGCCGCAAAACGCCTCGATCAACGAAACCCGTCTGGCGGTCGATCGCCTCGAAGCGACGTTAAAAGATGACCCGGACATCGTCCGCTGGAGCACCTACATCGGCGAGGGCGCGATTCGTTTCTACCTGCCTTTGGACCAGCAGTTGCAGAACCCCTACTACGCGCAACTGGTGATCGTCAGCAAAGGCCTGGAAGAGCGCACCGCACTGATGCAACGCTTGAACAAACGCCTGCGCGAAGATTTCGTCGGTGTCGGCAGCTTTGTTCAAGCGCTGGAAATGGGCCCGCCAGTGGGGCGGCCGATCCAGTATCGGGTCAGTGGCAAGGACATCGACCAGGTGCGTAAGCACGCTATCGATCTGGCCACGATGCTCGACAACAACTCGCACATCGGCGAGATGATTTATGACTGGAATGAACCGGGCAAAGTCCTGCGCATCGACATCGCCCAGGACAAGGCGCGGCAATTGGGGCTGTCGTCTGCAGACGTGGCGAACCTGATGAACAGCATTGTCAGCGGCGTGTCTGTGACCCAGGTGCATGACGACATTTACCTGATCAACGTGGTTGGTCGTGCCGAAGATGCCGAACGCGGTACGCCGGAAACCCTGCAAAACCTGCAGATCGTCACTCCGGGCGGCACCTCGATTCCGCTGCTGGCATTTGCCAGCGTGCGGTATGAGCTTGAACAACCCTTGGTCTGGCGCCGCGACCGCAAACCGACCATCACCATCAAGGCTGCGGTGCGCGACACGATCCAGCCGACCGATCTGGTGAAGCAGTTGAAGCCTGACATCGACAAGTTCGCCGCTGCTTTACCGGTCGGTTATTCGGTGGCGACCGGCGGCACGGTGGAGGAAAGCAGCAAGGCCCAAGGACCGATCGCCAAAGTCGTGCCGCTGATGCTGTTCCTGATGGCGACCTTCCTGATGATTCAGCTGCACAGCGTACAGAAGTTGTTTTTGGTGGCCAGCGTTGCGCCACTGGGGTTGATCGGCGTGGTACTGGCGCTAATCCCTACTGGTACGCCCATGGGCTTTGTGGCAATTCTCGGGATCCTTGCGCTGATTGGCATCATCATCCGCAACTCGGTGATCCTGGTGACCCAGATCGATGCGTATGAACGCGACGGCTACGCGCCGTGGGATGCAGTGGTTGAGGCCACCGAACACCGCCGTCGACCGATCCTGCTCACCGCCGCAGCTGCCAGCCTGGGCATGATCCCCATCGCTCGCGAAGTGTTCTGGGGGCCGATGGCCTACGCAATGATCGGCGGCATCATTATCGCGACGCTACTGACGCTGTTGTTCCTGCCTGCGCTGTACGTGGCCTGGTACAAGATCAAGGAGCCGAAGAGAGTGGCAGCCTGAAGAGATGATTATTCCCACGCTATGGTGTGGGAATGATCTGGCGTTCTTTTCAGAATCTGTACCGGCGCGCCTGCTCCTCGATTGACTTACCCTGCGTCCCTTCAATCAAGAGGGGACCGCTCATGTCGCCTGTCACTCGCTGTCTGTGCTACGTCCTATTGGCTTGCTTACTACTGCTGTCGCCATGGGCGCTGGCCAACACGGTGCTGGAAAACGACCTCTGGCGCGTCGAACTCAATCCGGCGACGTTGGCGATTCGCGTTACGCCCGCTCAGAACCCGGCAGTGCAAGCTTGCGCTGGGGTGACGGCGCATCGCGTCAGTGGATTGGAAACGACTGCGGATCAAGCCGATTGGCAATGGGATGACGGCGCCTGGACCCTCAGCGCCCGGCTCGATCAACGCGAACTCTCCCTCTCGATTAGAGCCCGCAGCGCCGGTGAGCTGAGCTTCCTCAAACAACCCGGTAGCGCCATGGGCAAGGGGCTGATCTGGCCGCTGACTGAAGGACGTTACGTGCCGACCGGCAATCCGATGTGGCAGAAATTCTTGCTGGATCAAGGCGATTTCAACACCACCCAAGATCTGAGCCTGCCGCTGTGGGGCGTCGATCACGGCGGATTCACGTTGAACTGGTTGATGACCAATCCCTACAACAATCGCCTCACATTGAGCGCCGAAGGCAAGGCCTTGGCGCTTACCGTCAGCCATGAGTTCACCTCGCTGGACCCTACGGCGCCGATGACCTTCAGCCTGTATCTGGGGGATGCCGACCCTCTGGCCGGCGCCAAGCGTTATCGACAATGGCTGATCGAAACCGGGGCCTATGAAACCCTCAGCGACAAATTGCTTAAAACGCCTGAAGCCAACAAATTGCTGGGAGCGAGCCATATCTACCTGTGGGGCAACGACCTGCTCGGGCCCGACGATGTGCGCAGTTGGCCGCAACTGGTGGAGTTATTGCGCGGTAAGGGCACATTGGCTACCGAGCTGCGCGGTTATCTGGACCTCGAAGCCGCGCAAATTCTGAGCAAGGCTCAGCCGCCCTTCGACCGCTATCAACAAGCCACGGTGCTGCGCAGCCTCAACAGCGCCCTGAACAAAAAAGCTCGAGAAAGCTGGCAACCGACCACAGAGCCTGACATGCAAAAACTTGCCGGCCGCTACGGTGAGCTGCGCAGTGAAGTCGCAACCGTGTTCGCTGCCGCGCTCATGCCGAATCCTGAGCGCTGGGGAAGTACCTTGTCCCTGGCAACAATCAAACAGCTGCAAGCGGCCCATTTGCCGCGTTTGTGGTTAGGTTTGGGTGAAGGCTGGGAAGGTGGCCTCTGGCATCCCGAGGCGGTGCGTGCCGGCGTTGTGGGCGGCTATCTAATGGCGCCTTACGACTCCTATGAAACCGCGTTAACCGCCCGTGAGAACCTGGACTGGACCACTGCTCATCTGGGCTCCAGGGCCAATCGTGATTGCGCGATTGTCTTGAAAAACGGCGAGTTTAAACGCGGCTTCCAGCAGTCCGGGCATTACACCGACCCACGGTGTGTGCGACCTTTGCTCGAGGCGCGGGTCATGGCCGTTCAGGCCAAGGCTGGCTTCAACAGCTGGTTTCTCGATGCCTACGCCACCAGCATGCTGTTTGATAGCTACCGTCCCGGCGCCAGCATGACCCAGGCACAGAATGCCGCGGGTAATATCGATGCTTCACGCTGGATCACCGACACCCTGAAGCTGCCGGTGGGCTCCGAAGACGGTAACGCCGTCACCGCCCAAGGCATTCTGTTCGCCCATGGCATGCAGACCCCGGTTATTGGTTGGGGCGACCCGGACCTGAGCAAGAACAAGCAGTCGCCGTACTACCTGGGTAACTGGTATCCATCGCAACAGCCAAGCGTGTTCTTCAAACCGGTGCCGATCAAAGAACCCTATCGCACGGTTCATTTCGACCCGGCCACGCGCCTGCCGCTGTATCAAGCGGTGTTCCACGGCTCGGTGATCACCACTCATCACTGGCTGTTCGACAGCCTGAAGCTAAGCAATGTGCGAGCGGAAAACGAGCTGACCCAGTTGCTCTACAACGTCCCACCGCTCTATCACCTGAGCGCCGCCACGCTGAAACAGCGCCTGCCGTTGATCCAGCGTCAGGACGTCTTCTTCCGCCCGTTACACGAGCGCCTCGCGACCCAGGCGATGACGGAATTTCGTTGGCTGACGGTGGACCGACAGGTGCAGCAGACGACCTTTGCCAATGGAACGCGGCTGGTGGCCAATTTTGATCCGCAAGGGCGAGAGGTCGCAGGCAGAATTTATGAAGGGCAAAGCATTACGGCGTTTGAGGAGGGTGGGAAAGTGACGGAGTATCGGGTCGATTTGGGGCGCTGACAGGTCCATTCACGGATAAGCCCCATTGCCGATGAGCACTGTGTTTTCTTAAACCTTACGCCAAACACTCGCCAGCCAGGGCTGCTGCTCCCTTGGCAGTCCGGCCGGGCGGTAGTAATGCTCCAACTCGACAAAACCCGCTTCAGTCAACAACCCGCGCCACGACTCCAGATCGTGATACGCGCCATAACGCGGACCGTTCCAGCCTTCCTGATTCTCCCCGCGCGGATTGGAGCTGAACAGCACGCCGCCCGCTTTCAAGGTGGCGTGCAGTTGCTTCAGCACTCGAGGCAGTTCTTGAAGAGGGATATGAAACAACGAGGCATTGGCGAAAATTCCGTCGAAGCATTCAGCAGGCAGATCGAGTTTGAGAAAGTCTTGCTGCCAGACCTCGCAACCGCTGTCTTCGCGAGCCATTTGCGCAAGGTGTTCCGAGCCGTCGAGACCGATGGCTGTGTGGCCCATACGAGTAAAGGTTTGCAGATCGCGCCCAGGGCCGCAGCCGAAGTCGAGAATCGTGAACGGCGCATCCCCCTGAATATGCCGCAGCAGCGCGGCGATGTTCTGGCTGACGTCATGATCGCGGGTACCTTCGCGGAAACTCTCGGCCACCTGGTTGTAGTGGCCCAGGGTGGTAGAAGTGATCTGTTCGAGGTCGGTCGGGGCGAGTTTCATGATGGGCTGCGCAGGCGAGGGTGAGTTCACCGAATATACCTCAAGGTTCAGTCGACCGCTGGCGCGCGATGGCGGCCTAACAGTCGCTGCAAGTTTCAGGTTGTTGCGGGCTTACTGCGAGGCCCCAGGTGCTCGATGGACTGGTCAACCATGGCCTTGGCGATCTCTAGCAGATGCCATACGGCAAAGACCATGGCGCGCTCGGTGCCTTTGAGGTGCTCACCGCACTCGATCGCGAGCAAGCCCGCTCCCACACTAGATCTGCGTCAGGCACACATTGCATACACACCGAAAATTCAATGTGGGAGCGGGCTTGCTCGCGATGGCGTCATGACAGACGACACAGACCTCCCGGCAAACTCACCGCTTATTCAACCCCCGCGCCAACCGATCCCCTCCCAGCTGAATCACTGCCACCAGAATCACTAACAGCACAATCACTGTCAGCATCACCTGGCTATCAAACCGCTGATACCCATATCGGTAGGCGATATCACCCAACCCGCCCGCGCCGATTGCACCGGCCATGGCCGATGAGTTGATCATGGTCACCAACGTAATCGTGAACCCCCCGACGATCCCCGGCAGCGCCTCTGGCAACAACACATGCCAGACGATATGCCAGCGCCGGCACCCCATGGCCTGAGCAGCTTCGATCAGGCCATGGTCAACCTCGCGCAAGCTGACTTCGGCGATGCGTGCGAAGAACGGCGTGGCTGCGATAGTCAGCGGTACCACCGCCGCCCACACGCCATAAGTGGTGCCGACGATCAGCCGGGTGAAGGGAATCAGCGCGACCATCAAAATCAAAAACGGGATCGAGCGGAACAGATTGACGAAGGCACCCAGCGCACGGTTCAACGCCGGTGCTTCGTAGATACCGCCCTTGGAGCTGGTGACCAGAATCACTGCCAGCGGAATACCCGCCAGTAACGCGATCAGCGACGACACGCCGACCATCAGGAAGGTGTCGATGACGCCCTGAAGTAAACGATCAAACCACATAGCCCAGCACCTCGACCTGTTGTGCCCATTGTGTGGCGCGCTGGCGTAACTCTTCTGAGCCCAGTGAGGAACCTTTCACCGCCAACAACAGTTGTCCTAACGCATGCCCCTGAATCCGCTCAACGCCGCCCTGCAGCAAGCGCACCCGCCCACCGAGGGCGCTGAACAGCGCCGCCAGATCCGGCTCGTCAGTCGTGCTGCCAGTGAATCGCAGGCGCAGCACGACGGCGGCGTCCGATGACTGCGGTTGTGCTTGCAGGCGGTTTTGCAGCTCGTCCGGCAAGCCGTGTTGCAAGGGTGCGAGCAAGGTTTTACTGACCTCATGCTGCGGGTTGCCAAAGACTTCCCAGACCGGTCCTTGCTCGACAATTTTCCCGTGTTCGAGCACCACCACCCGATCACAGATATCGCGGATCACCGCCATCTCATGGGTGATCAAAATGATGGTCAGACCGAGCCGTTGATTGATCTCGCGCAGCAGGCCGAGAATCGACTGAGTGGTCTCCGGGTCCAGCGCCGAAGTGGCTTCGTCACACAAAAGGATCGCCGGGTCATGGACCAGTGCCCGGGCGATCCCGACGCGCTGTTTTTGCCCACCGGAAAGCTGTGCCGGATAGGCTTTATGCTTGTCTTGCAGACCCACCAATTCCAGCAGTTCACGGACCTTGCGCTCGCGTTGCTCCTTGGGCACGCCGGCGACCTTGAGTGGCAACTCGACGTTCTGCCAAACGGTCTTGGCCGACATCAGATTGAAGTGCTGGAAGATCATGCCGATGCGTCGGCGCAACGCGACCAGCCGGTCCTCATCGAACTCACCGATGTCCACATGATCGATCAGCACCCGGCCGGTGCTCGGCTGTTCCAGACGATTGATGGTGCGGATCAGCGACGACTTGCCTGCGCCGCTGCGGCCGATGATGCCGAACACTTCACCGCGCTGGATGGCCAGGTCGATACCGTGCAGGGCGTTCACCGGGCCTTGTTGGCCCTCATAGGTCTTGCCCAGACCAATAAAGCGCACGTGAGCGCGGTTCAGTTCGGGATGTAGCTCGGTCTGTTCGGCATTCTGTGGTGGCTGCTCGTCCAGCCTGAGTCGGGCGTTCGCTGCACTCATCCTTAACCTTCCCAACCGGCTTGGTAGAGCTTGCCGTGCGCTTTATCCAACGCTGCGCGGACGACCGGCGAGTGCTGGTAGATGTCGACGAACTTGATCAGGCGTGGATCGGTTTTGCTCTTGGGCTGGATCACGAACTGGATCACGTATTCCTTGTGATCAAGGCCGTCGAACAGCAAGGCGGACTCGGCATCGAAGGTTTTCGCCAGGCGGATATAGGCCGGGTAACCTTGCACCAGGTCAGCGTCGTCGTAGGCGCGCACCAGTTGTACGGCTTCGACCTGAAGGATTTTCAGTTTCTTCGGGTTGGCGATGATGTCGTCTTCGGTGGCTTTGTAGCCGACCCCGGGTTTGAGGGTGATCAGCCCGGCCTTGGCCAGCAGTTGCAAGCCACGCCCGCTGTTGATCGGGTCGTTGGCGATGGCAACGCTGGCACCTTGCGGCAGTTCGTCGAAGCTTTTGTATTTCTTCGAATAGAGGCCGACGTTGTTGATGATCCCCGGGGCAAACGGCACCAGATCGAAGCCTGCGGCGGCTTTGGCGTTTTCCAGGAACGGGATGTGCTGGAAGTAGTTCACGTCGATATCGCCCGAGGCGAGACTGACGTTGGGCGCGATCCAGTCGCTGAATTCCACCAGTTCGACTTTCAAGCCTTGTTTACCGGCCTCGATGACGGCGGCCTCCAGCGGAATGGCGAAAGCAGCGGTGGTGCCGATTTTTAGTGGTGCATCGGCGGCAAAAGCGACCGAGCTGAAGAGTCCGAGGGCAAGGGCCAGTGCTTTGACTGGTTGGGTGAAGAGGTTTTTAGTCATGATGGGTTTCCAGTCAGTGCATAGAATTTGTGGTGTTTGGTCTGGCGCCTTCGCGGGCAAGCCCGCTCCCACAAGAGCGCCGCAATTCCCTGCGGGAGCGGGCTTGCCCGCGAAGCTTTTAGTGGCGGTAGCTGGCGCCGGTGTGTTGTTCTGGCAAATGCGCCTCCCCATGAAACAGCTTTTCTCGCAGGCTGCCGGTGTCATACGCGGTCTTGTACGACCCTCTGCGCTGCAGCTCCGGGATCACCAGCTCAATGAAATCCACATAGCTTTCCGGGGTGACGATGCGGGTCAGGTTGAAGCCGTCCAGGCCGGTTTCGGCGATCCAGGATTCCAGTTCATCGGCGACCTGTTCAGGGGAGCCGACCAAGGTGATGTAGCGTCCGCCCAAGGCATGTTGTTCAAGCAATTTGCGCCGGGTCCAGTCGTTGTTTTGCAGGGTCTTGGTGGCGGACTGGATGGCGTTGCTTTTCACGTACTGGATCGGCTCATCCAGCTCGTATTCGGCGAAGTCGATGCCTGTTGAACTGGCGAAATGCGCAACGCCGGCCTCGGCACTGGCGTAGCTCAGGTATTCGGCATGTTTGGCCCAGGCAAGCGTTTCAGTGGCGCCAACAATCACGTTGAGACCCATGAACACCTTGATGTCTGCCGGGTTGCGACCGGCCCGGGCGGCACTGGCACGGACCTTGTCCACCTGCACCTTGGTCGACGCCTTGTTCTGCCCACTGATAAACACGCACTCGGCATGCCGCCCGGCGAACTGCAAGCCTCGATCCGAACTGCCTGCCTGGAACAACACCGGCGTGCGTTGCGGCGAAGGCTCGCAGAGGTGATAACCCTCGACCTGATAGAACTCACCCTGGTGCCGGACTTTGTGGACCTTGTCCGGCTGCGCGTAGATCCGCTGCTGCGGGTCATTGAGCACCGCGTCGTTTTCCCAGCTGCCTTCCCAGAGTTTGTAGAGCACTTGCAGGTACTCATCGGCCTGGTCATAGCGCCGGTCGTGCTCAACCTGTTCGGTCAGGCCCATGGCCTTGGCGGCGCTGTCGAGGTAACCGGTGACGATGTTCCAGCCAACCCGGCCGCGGCTCAGGTGATCGAGTGTCGACAGGCGTCGGGCGAACAGATACGGCGGCTCGTAGGTCAGGTTGGCGGTCAGGCCGAAGCCGAGATTTTTGGTCACCGCAGCCATGGCCGACACCAGTAGCAACGGGTCGTTGACCGGCAACTGGATTGACTCTTTGAGCGGCACCTCCACCGAGTGTTGATACACGTCGTAGACGCCGACAATGTCGGCGATGAACAACCCGTCAAACAACCCGCGCTCCAGCAGTTGCGCCAGTTCGGTCCAGTACTCGAGGGTTTTGTATTGGGTCGAATTGTCCCGTGGATGGGTCCACAGGCCATGGTTGATGTGCCCGATGCAGTTCATGTTGAAGGCATTGAGCAGGATCTTTTTTCTGGTCTTCAACTGTTCGCTCATCAAATGGTCCCCCGCAGCGGCGGATTTTCATCGTTGAGGTAGTAGTTGCCGACCGCGTGGTACTTCCAACGCACCGGGTCGTGCAGGGTGTGTACCCGGGCGTTGCGCCAGTGTCGGTCCAGACCGTGCTCGGCCAGGGTTGCCTGGCTGCCAGCCAGTTCGAACAAGGTGCTGCCGGCCGCCAGGGAGATTTCGGTGCTGATGGCACGGGCTTCGGCGACGGCAATTGATGCAGCGGCGACGGTCTCGGCGTTGGTTTCAGCCTGAGCCTTGTCGAGAAACTCACCGGCGCGTTCCAGCAGTGCTTCGGCGGCGTGCAGGCGAATGCTCAAGTGGCCGAAGCTCTTCAGGGTCAATGGGTCTTCAGTGGCTTTGTCGTTGCCGGAATCAATCCACGGCCGGGTTTTGGTTCGCACAAAATGCAGTGCGTCTTCATAAGCGGCGCGGGCGATGCCGGTGTCGATGGCGGCATGGAGAATCTGCGCCAGCGGGCCAACCGGGGTCGGGCGCTCGAAGGCGCTTTGAAACGGGATCACATCCTCGGCCGCGACATACACGTTGTCGAACACCACCGAGCCGCTGCCGGTGGTGCGCTGGCCAAAGCCGCTCCAGTCGTCGATCACGGTCAGGCCTGTGCTGTTGCGAGAGACGAAGGCCAGCTGCTGGACGCCGTTTGCATCCACCACAGACGTAGGAATGCGTTGCGCGTAAATGGCGCCGGTCGAGTAGAACTTGCGACCGTTGATGCGATAACCGTCGCCGTCGCGGATCAGGCTGGTGACGCGGTCGTGGGCGGTTTTGGTACCCAGTTCTGCCAGCGCATTCCCGAAACGCTGGCCGGCCAACACTTCGGTGTAGAGGCGTTTTTGCTGCTCGCAGCTGCCGTTTACCCGCAGTACTTCGAGCGCATAAAAATGGTTCTGCGGGATCTGCCCCAGCGATGCATCGGCCTGAGCGATCAAGGCGATGACCTTGGCCAGGGTGACGTTGGAAACACCCGCACCGCCGTAGGCTTTTGGCACACTGATGCCCCACAGGCCGGAGCGTGAAAACACTTCCAGCTCCGGAAGTGGCAGGCGGCGTTCGCGATCACGCAAGGCACTGTCGCGTTTGAAATCTTCGGCCAGGTCGCTGGCGACGATCAGGGCTTGTTCGTCACTGGTGATGACCGCGACGTGTTGAGAAAAAGTCATGTGTTTCTCCAGAGATCTGGTCAAAAGTATTCTGGTCGTCAGATCCAGGAGTGCCGGGCCGGCAAAGTGCCGTTCAGGTGATAGGCGCCCACGGCGTGGTACTTCCAGCGCACCGGGTCGTGAAGGGTGTGGACGCGAGCGTTGCGCCAGTGGCGGTCGAGGTTGAATTCGGCGAGGGTTGCGCGACTGCCGGCCAGTTCGAAAAGCTTTTCGCTGGCCAGCAGTGAGATCTCGGTGGTCAGCACTTTGGCTTCGGCCACGGCGATTGATGCGCGGGCAGCGGATTCGGCAGTCACCGGTGCGGCTCTGACCTGATCGAGCACTTGTCCAGCCTTGCGCAGCAATGCTTCGGCAGCGTGCAGTTCGATTTTCAGCTTGCCAATGTCGGCGATCACGTAGAGGTCATCACTGGCGCGTTCGACCTTGGCGTCGATCCACGGCCGCGAGCGCTCGCGGACAAAGCGGATGCTGTCGTCGATCGCCCCGCGGGCAATGCCGGCGTCGATGGCGGCCTGAATCAATTGCGACACGGCGCCCTGAATGTTCGGGATCTCGCTCAACCGCCAGTTGTCCACAACCAGCTCGGCTTCGACCGGGACGTTATTGAGCAGCACGGTGCCGCTAGCGGTGGTTCGTTGGCCAAAGCCTGACCAGTCATCGACGATGCGCAGGCCGGGCGTGCCACGGCGGACAAACGCCATGACTTGCTTGCCTTCATCGTTCAGTGCTTTGACGGTAATCCAGTGGGCGAACAAGGCACCGGTGGAGTAAAACTTCTGACCGTTGATGACGAAACCGTCACCGTCGGCGGTTATCCGCGCTTTGAGTTCAAGGGTGTTTTTGGTGCCGCGCTCCGGCCCCGCATTACCGATCCGCCAGCCTTCGAGAACGCTCTGGAACAGCTGCTTTTTTTGCCGCTCGGTGGCGCTGTCCAACAGCACGTTGAGAATGCCGAACTGGTTTTGCGGGATTTGCCCCAGCGCCGGGTCGGCCGCGGAAATAATCGCGAACACCTCAGCCAGGGTAACGAATGAAACCTGCGGGCCGCCGAACTCACGGGGAATGGAAATACTGCCCAGGCCGCTGCGAGTGAACTGCTCGATTTCTGACCAGGGCAGCTTGCGCTGCTGGTCGCGCCGCGATGCTTGCAGGCGGGCGACGTCAGCGAGTTCATGGGCGGCTTGTAACGCTTGGGCGTCGTCAAGCAAGACGCGTGCGGGCAACAACAGTGGGGCGATGTCCAGATCACTCTGGACGAATGCATCTGCCAAATTAGACATCAGTGCCGCTCCTTGGCTGCACGCAATGCCCTGGCGATCTGCACTCGGGTGATTGTGTTCCTGACCATACCTACCTCACATCTCATGGAAATGCCGCGAAAGCTGCGGCGAATCAAAAACAAGAATGTCCGGTGGTCCGGTATATATACCCTAAACGTGTATAAAAAATTAATAAACTAACTTTTAGGAATATATATAGAAGGTCCGCTGTCACTGTCCCCGCCTCGGAAGCAATAGTCCCGGAGCAGGCGGGGGGGGTGAGCTCAGTGGCGTCTGGTTTCGGCTGCTTTAAGCACCGTTCGAACCGGTATTTTGCTGTACGGGTTGGCACAACCGATCTTCAGTTTGCGGGCCGGTGCCCAGCGCGAGTTGTTACCTACGCGGTCGAGGATGCAGTAGGTGATTTCCAGTTGGTTGTCTTCCCCAGCCTCCAGAATCACCGCCGGTGGCACCCAAACGTTGATCGGTTTGCCGACCTCGCAGGCTTTGACTTTGGGCAGGTCCATGCGCACGTCGCCCCAACGCAGGGTGATCTCATCCTCGGCGGCCATGTTCAGGTAGGGTTCTATGGTCAGTGGTACACCGCGTTTGATCTGGTTGGGGTTGACCCCCTGGCGGCGGATCGTCTCGGGGATACCCAGCGGCTCAAGTCCCTGGTTTTCGTCACCGCAGAGTTCCAATGGCTGCCCGCCTGGGCAGTCGAGTTTGACCTGAACCCGTCTCGCGGCCGATAACGCGGGACCGTGGCCAACTTGCATGACCCGATAGTGGATTCGCGAAGTGCCGTTGTGAATAAAGCTCTCCGGTACTCGCAGGCTGACAGGCTGGCCGACGTCGGTGACGTTGAGCACTCTGGACGCTACATAGCAGTTGTTCCAGAACAGCTCGATCAGGTCACCTTCGTCCATGCCGGAATAAGGTGGGATATCAATTAACAAATGAGAGGCGGTGGTAACACTGATGCTCTGTTTGTGAGAGTGAGGGAGGGTGGGAGCGATAAGCTCGGATTTGTTCGAGGTGCGGAACATGGTGTTCTCCTTGATACATTACAGCGAAATCCGTTTCGGAAAGATCAACGTTGGTGAGTGTTGGGGAACACGGACCAACCCTGTCTCGTAATGAATAGAGCGGTGCAGTCGTTCGTTCTAAAAGAGGGTTAAAGGTGTGGTGCCGACTTTTAGCTAGATAAGAGTGTGCTTGAGGTGGTGTCAAGGGATGGGGGGATGAACATTTGTAATGACGGGTTATTCAGAAAAGTCCTACTCTGCAAGAGTATTAAAGCGTATGCCTTTGACGAACTTTGCCGTGAAAACTTAAGTTTTGTTCATCGAGCTTTCACAGGTTTCAGCCACTTTAATGGGGCTTGCTTGCAGGCGGGTATTTGAAGCAAATATGTTGCAGGAAGTATGTGTGTGACCCTGTTGTCAGGTTTTAATAGTTCAGGTGCCGCTCCCATCCCTGGAAGCAGGCAGTTACTGAAGTGTTGAATTAAATGTTGGAACTTCCATCATTAAGAAACTTGCTGAGGAACTGTCGGGTGCGCTCTTCTTTCGGGTTGGCAAATAACGCTTTGGCTTCTCCCTGCTCGACGATCACACCTTTGTCGAAAAACACCACACGGTTGGCCACATCCCGGGCAAAGCCCATTTCGTGGGTGACAATCACCATGGTGCGTTTCTCTTCGGCCAGACCGCGAATGGTCGCCAGTACTTCACCCACCAATTCCGGGTCCAGAGCTGAGGTGGGTTCATCGAACAGAATCACCTCCGGCTCCATGGCCAGCGCCCGGGCAATCGCGACACGCTGTTGCTGCCCACCGGAAAGTCTGCGCGGGTAAGCGTCTTCCTTGCCGGCCAGGCCGACCTTGGCCATCAACGCGCGGCCCAAGGTGACCGCTTTGTCCTTAGGCATTTTTTTAACCACCAGCGGGCCTTCGATAACGTTTTCCAGTGCCGTGCGATGGGGGAACAGGTTGAAGTTCTGGAACACGAACCCCACGTGCTGGCGCAGTCTGCGCACCAGGCCTTGCTGCTGGTTCAAGGGGCGGCTGCCATCAATCTCGATGTCGCCAACCTTGATCCGGCCACTGGTGGGTTCTTCGAGAAAATTCAGGCAGCGCAGGAAGGTCGTTTTGCCCGACCCGCTGGGCCCGATGATTGCGACCACCTCACCTTCCTCAACCCGCAGGTCGATGCCATTGAGGACCGTCTGACCTTTGAATTGCTTCGTCAGTTTTTCAACCACAATCATGCGTTCAAGACTCCTGGTCGTGCCGATTGACCCGCTCTTCCAGACGGTTCTGCAGGTGCGCGAGCAGGCTGGCCAGAATCCAGTAGATCAGTGCGGCGGCAAGATACATGGTGAAAATTTCAAAGGTTCGGGCGGTAATCAGCTGCGCCTGACGGAATAACTCCGGGACCTGAATGGTGGCCGCCAGCGCGGTGTCCTTGACCAGCGAAATAAAGCTGTTGCCCAGCGGCGGCAAAGCAGTGCGCGCCGCTTGCGGCAGGATCGCCCGACGCAAGGTTTGCGCGCGCGTCATGCCGATACTGGCGGCAGCTTCCCACTGGCCGCGTTCGATCGAGCTGATCGCGGCACGGAGGATTTCGCAGGCATAGGCGGCCATGTTCAGCGAGAAGCCGATCAACGCCGCCGGTAGCGGATCAAGTTCGATACCCAATTGCGGCAAGCCGTAATAGATCACGAACAATTGCACCAGCAGCGGCGTGCCGCGAAAGAACGACACATAGACACGAGCGATCCAGCTCACCGACTTGAAGCGCGAAAGGCGCATCAAGGCCAGGCCAAACCCCAGCAACAGGCCGAAAAACATCCCGCCCAGACTGAGGAACACTGTGTAATACGCGCCCTTGATCAGAAAGGGCGCGGAATCCAGTGCAAGCTGCAGCGCCGCCTGGAGCTGCGGGAAGTGCAATGCTTCCATTATTGAGTGACGTCAGCGTTGAAGTACTTTTCCGAGATTTTTTTCAGCGTGCCGTCGGCGCGCAGTTTCTCGATCGCTTTGTTCACCGCCGCCAGCAGTTCAGGCTCGCCTTTGCGCAGTGCGATACCGGCTTCCTGACGGGAGAAGGGTTCGCCGGAGACCGCGGTGTCCTTGGCTTTACTCACCAGCTCGAGAGCCGCCAGACGGTCCACCAGAATGGCATCAATGCGGCCTACGCGCAGGTCCTGGTACTTGGTTGGATCATCGTCGTAAGTCTTGATGATGGCTTGCGGGACGTTGTCCTTGAGCCACTGCTCGTAGTTGGTGCCAAGGCCCACACCGACCTTTTTGCCGGCCAGATCGGCGGCGGTCTTGATGGTGCCTTCGTTCTTCTTCAGGGTCAGGGCCTGAATCCCGGAGATGGTGTAGGGCTCAGAGAAGTCGTACTTTTTCTTGCGCTCTTCGGAGATGGTCACCTGGTTGATCACTGCGTCCAGACGCTTGGATTCCAGCGCCGCGAGGATGCCGTCCCATTTGGTCGGCTGCAGTTTGACCTTCACGCCCAGCTCTTTGGCCAGAGCCTCGGAGAAGTCCACTTCGAAGCCTGACAGCTTGCCGTTTGCATCGACGAAACTGAACGGAGGATAGGTGCCTTCCAGACCGACGTTGATCACGCCAGCGTCCTTGATTTTTTGCAGTTGCTCACCGGCAACCGCTTGCCCCAGCAGACCGGCACCGAGTGCCAGACCCAGCGAACCGATAAGCAGATTTCGACGTAGTGCGGAAAAATTCATGACTAGCCCCTGTGTTTTCTTATGAAGATGCATGTGGAAAAGAAGGCAAATCTCAGGATCTGGACGACTGCAACATCCTGCCTGAAAGCAGCCTATGCGTCTTTCGGCATATTCGCCTGCGGCGCGACTATATGACGGTGTTTTTAGATATGAAAATAATAAAAATTAACTTTGTTATTCTTTTTAGGAATAAAAAAGATTGCACTGATCGTTCCTCACGCTCTGCGTGGGAATGCAGCCTGTGACGCTCTGCGTCACCTGGACGCGGAGCGTCCACGGAGGCGTTCCCACGCGGGAGCGTGGGAACGATCACCCTATGCAAAGGTGTTCGCATACGCAAACAACGCCGGTGCCCCACCGGTGTGCAGGAAGATGATCGGGCCGTCATTAAAACGATTGCGGCCGATACCGTCGAGTAAGCCGGCCATGGCCTTGCCGGTGTACACCGGGTCCAGCAACAAGCCTTCCTGACTTGCCATCAGCTTGATTGCCGCCAGCGTGCCGGCGTTCGGCTCGCCATAGCGTGGGGCGAAATATTCGTCCCACAGTTCAACCTTGAAGCTCGCCGGTAAACTCACGCCGAGCAGTTCGGCGGTGCGTTCGGCCAGGCCTTGCACCTTCGGCCGCTGGGCTTCATCGCTGCGGGAAACCGTAACACCTACCACCGGCAATTCCGGCAGTACTTCGCTCAGCGCCAGGGCCAGACCGCTGTGGGTCCCGGCACTGCCAGAGGCCAACACCACGGCGGCGAATTTCAGACCGGTATCTTTAATTTGCTCAGCCAGTTCCAGGCCCGCTCGGACATAACCCAAAGCCCCCAAGGCATTGGAACCGCCAATCGGCACTAGATACGGTTTTTTGCCGTTGGACCGCAGGCGCTCGGCGAGGGCGTGCAGCTGATCGTCGGCGTTGTCCAGGTTGTCCACCAACTCGACCTTGGCATCGAACAAATCCAGCAGCAGGCGATTGCCATTAGCCAGGTAGTTGCTGTCGCTGGTGCCGATGGGGTTTTCCAGCAGTGCGACGCAACCAAGACCCAGTTTGGCGGCCAGCGCGGCGGTCTGGCGCACATGGTTGGACTGGATAGCGCCGGCGGTGATCAGCGTATCGGCACCAGCGGCGAGCGCATCGGCGGCCAGGTATTCGAGCTTGCGCAGCTTGTTGCCGCCCATTGCCAGGGGCGTGGTGTCATCGCGTTTGACGTAAACATCGCGACCCAACCAGGTCGACAGGCGCTCGAGCTTTTCCAGCGCAGTGGCATTGCCGAGGAGTTCCAGACGATTGAAGCGAGCAAGCTGTTGTTTGATCATGGGTCCGCACTGGCTGTAGGAGATGTCTGGACTATAGGCAGGCCTTTTTACTCGAGCAACCGTCAATCGCTTATGCCCAAATGTTCTGACAACAGCACAATTCGTTCTTAATTGAGGTTTGAGCGCGTACCGTAAAGTGGATGCCGTTTCCGCGGCCAGACAGTCCGGCCGCATGAGTGAGGAGTCTTAACCGTGAGCGAGCGTTCCAGCCATTGGCAGTTGCAGACCATCGTTGGCCAACTGCGTGAAGCCCGAGACCAGTGGCGCACTCAGAACGGCCGCGTCAGCGGCGAGCAGGGCGGGCGCGAATTGCCGTCGCGTGCCGCCATGGCCGAGATTCTCGAAGCACTGTGTGGCGCGCTGTTTCCGATGCGTCTTGGCCCGGTGGATCTGCGCGAAGAGAGTGAAGATTTTTACGTCGGCCACACACTGGATGTGGCGCTCAATGCCTTGTTGGCCCAGGCACGGCTTGAGCTGCGTTATGTGGCCCGGCAAAGCGCCAAGGTCGATAACGAAGTCGAGATCAAGGCGATTAGTCTGATCCAGGATTTCGCTCTGGCCTTGCCCGGCTTGCGCAGCCTGCTCGATACCGATGTGCTGGCGGCCTTCCACGGTGACCCGGCAGCGCGCAGCGTGGATGAGGTGCTGCTGTGCTATCCGGGGATTCTTGCGGTGATCCACCATCGCCTGGCGCATCACCTGTACCGCGCCGGGCTGCCGCTGCTGGCGCGGATCAGTTCGGAGATCGCTCACTCGGCAACGGGCATTGACATCCACCCCGGCGCGCAGATCGGCGGCAGCTTCTTTATCGATCACGGAACGGGTGTGGTTATCGGCGAGACCGCGATCATCGGCGAGCGAGTGCGCATCTATCAGGCTGTGACCCTGGGTGCGAAACGTTTTCCCGCCGATGAAGACGGTCAATTACAGAAAGGCCACCCGCGCCATCCGATTGTCGAAGACGACGTAGTGATTTACGCCGGCGCGACCATTCTCGGGCGGATCACCATCGGCAAGGGCTCGACCATCGGCGGCAACGTCTGGCTGACCCGCAGCGTGCCGGCAGGCTGCAACCTGACCCAGGCCAATCTGCAGCACGATGACGGGACGCAGAAGTAGGGCGACACCGATCGTTCCCACGCTCCCGCGTGGGAATGCCTCACCGGACGCGCAGCAATCGCTTCGGCAGTGACGCGGAGCGTCACGGGCTGCATTCCCACGCAGAGCGTGGGAACGATCAATACGTCATACCCTTCCTTGAGCTTATGTACGAAAGCTACCTCCGAGCCCTGCGATTAGTCCTTAGCACCCTATCCATGTTTAACTTGACCGTTCGTTCAAGTTAAACCGGTGGTTCGCTGCCCGCTCACAACAGGAGGCTTACCTTTGCCGAGCCCGTTTTATCCAGCCACATTTCACACTCCCGAGGTGCACCTTTCATGAGTGCACCGTCTATCTCTCCCAGCGGCCAGATCCGCATGAACCCGCCGGTGTTTTACTTCGCGGCGAGCTTCATTCTGTTGTTCGGCCTGGTAGTGATTGCCCTGCCAGAACAGGCCGGCGCGTGGCTTCTGGCCGCACAAAACTGGGCGGCCAATACGGTCGGCTGGTACTACATGTTGGCGATGACCCTGTATCTGGTCTTCGTGGTGGTCACCGCCTTGTCCGGCTACGGCAAGATCAAGCTCGGTGCCGACCACGACGAACCCGAATTCAGTTACCTGTCCTGGGCCGGCATGCTGTTCGCCGCCGGGATCAGCATCACGCTGTTTTTCTTCTGCGTCTCTGAACCGCTGACCCACCTGCTGCAGCCGCCCCAAGGCGAAGCTGGCACCGCAGACGCTGCGCGCCAGGCCATGCAAATTCTGTTTCTGCATTGGGGGCTGCACGGTTGGGGCGTGTTCGCCTTCGTCGGCATGGCGCTGGCCTACTTCGCCTATCGGCATAACCTGCCGCTGGCCTTGCGCTCGGCGTTGTATCCACTGATTGGCAAACGCATCAACGGCCCGATCGGCTACGCAGTGGATGGCTTCGGCATCATCGCCACGGTGTTCGGACTCGGCGCGGACATGGGTTTTGGCGTGTTGCACCTTAACTCCGGTCTCGATTTCCTGTTTGGCGTCGCCCACACCCAGTGGATTCAGGTTGGCCTGATTACCCTGATGATGGGCGCGGCGATCCTCGTCGCGGTCTCCGGCGTCGATAAAGGCGTGCGGGTGATGTCCGACATCAACATGCTGCTGGCCTGTGCGCTGCTGCTGTTCGTGTTGTTCGCCGGGCCAACGCAGCACCTGCTCAACACCCTGATCCAGAACATTGGCGACTACCTCGGCGCCTTGCCGATGAAGAGTTTCGATCTGTACGCCTACGACAAACCCAGCGACTGGCTGGGTGGCTGGACGGTGTTCTACTGGGCCTGGTGGATCGCATGGTCGCCGTTCGTGGGCCTGTTCATCGCGCGGATTTCCCGTGGCCGGACCATCCGTGAATTCGTCTTCGGCGTGTTGCTGATTCCGCTGGGTTTCACCCTGGCGTGGATGTCGATCTTCGGCAACAGCGCCATCGACCAGGTGCTGAACCACGGCATGAGCGCGTTGGGTATGTCAGCCCTCGAAAATCCGTCGATGACCCTTTACCTGCTGCTGGAAACCTACCCGTGGGGCAAGACCGTGATCGCGGTCACGGTGTTTATCAGCTTCGTGTTCTTCGTCACCTCGGCGGACTCCGGCACCGTGGTGCTCTCGACGCTCTCTGCCCGTGGCGGTAACCCAGACGAAGACGGGCCGAAATGGCTGCGGGTGTTCTGGGGCGCGATGACCGCGCTGATCACCAGCGCCTTGTTGTTCGCCGGCAGCATCGATTCGCTGAAGTCGGCGGTGGTGCTGACCTCGCTGCCGTTCTCGTTGATTTTGCTGCTGATGATGTGGGGGCTGCACAAGGCGTTCTATCTCGAGTCGCAAAAACAGATCGCGCAACTGCACTCGCTGGCGCCGGTATCCGGTTCGCGGCGCGGCGGTTGGCGTCAGCGCCTGAGCCAGGCCGTGCATTTCCCATCCCGGGATGAGGTGTACCGTTTCCTCGACTCCGCAGTGCGCCCGGCGATCGAGGAAGTGACGGCGGTGTTCGTCGAAAAAGGCCTCAACGTGGTCGCTCAACCGGACCCGGCCAACGACAACGTCAGCCTGGAAATCGGTCATGGCGAACAGCATCCGTTTATCTATCAGGTGCAGATGCGCGGCTACTTCACGCCATCCTTTGCCCGTGGCGGAATGGGCTCCAAACAGCTCAACAACCGTCGTTATCACCGGGCTGAAGTGCATCTGAGCGAAGGCAGTCAGGATTACGATCTGGTGGGGTACACCAAGGAGCAGATCATCAACGACATCCTCGATCAGTACGAACGGCACCTGCAGTTCCTGCACCTGGTGCGTTGATCGAGGGCCGGTGGCGGCTCAGGTTCTGGTCAGCATCAGGAACAGCACCAGAGCGACCACCGGCACGCCGAACACCACACAGCCAACCGCCAGTTCCGTGGCCAGCGGCTGATTTGCGGTGACCATGCCGGCCGCGCCGTTGATCACCGTGAGTGCCAACCACAACGCGACGAAGCTATAGCTGAGCGTCTGCTGGCTGAAGCCGAGTTTGTTGCCGATGAACAGCATCAGAGCCAGAAGGATCAGGCCGAAGGTGGTGATGATAGTGGTGTGCATGTAGAGGGTCTCTTGAGCTGAGATATTTGGTGCCTGCCAGGCCGTCATCGCGAGCAAGCTCGCTCCCACATTAGATCTGCGTCAGGCCACTGTGATGTGATCGACATAGAACCAGTGTGGGAGCGGGCTTGCTCGCGATGGGGTCACTGCGAACCTAAGATGAGTAGGCCGTCAGTACCAACCCTTCGCAAAATCGTTCCTTATCCGTTCGAGCAATCCGCCACAACGAGCATAGGCGTTGAGAGCCGTGACGACTCAAATCAAACCAGCCCGCCGTTGGTACGCAGGATCTGCCCGTTGACCCAAGCGGCAGCCGGGCTGACCAGGAAGGAGATGACGTTGGCGATGTCTTCCGGCTGACCCAGGCGTTCCAGTGGCGGCATCTTGGCGAAGGTCTGGATCTGTTCTTCGCTTTTGCCGTGCAGGAACAATTCAGTGGCGACCGGGCCGGGAGCCACCGCGTTGACCGTGATATTGCGACCGCGCAGTTCTTTGGCGAACACCTGGGTCAGCGACTCAACCGCCGCCTTGCTGGCGATGTACACCGCGTAGCCCGGCAGGTTCAGGCCGACGGTGCTGCTGGAGAAGTTAACGATCCGCCCGCCGGCATTCAGGCGGGTCGCGGCTTCACGCAGGGTGTTGAAGGTGCCGCGAGTGTTGATGGCGAAGGTCTGTTCGAACAGTTCGTCGCTGTGCTGGGCCAGTGGCAGGACTTTGAGGATCCCGGCGTTGTTCACCAGCACGTCGACTTTGCCCAGTTGTGCTTCGGTCTCATCGAACATCCGGCTCACGTCGGCGGCGTTGGACACATCGGCCTTGATCGCTATGGCCAGATGGCCGGCCTGGCGCAGTTCCACTACCAGAGCCGAGGCTTCGTTGGCGCTGCTGGCGTAGTTGATGGCAACTGCGAAGCCTTCAGAGGCGAGTTGTCTGGCGATGACAGCGCCGATGCCGCGGGAGGCGCCGGTAACGATTGCAACTTTCGAAGTGTGAGTAGTCATCGCGAGTTTCCTTGAGGTGGTGAAGTTGTCTGGCGTGGGAGCAAGACTCACATGTTTACTCAGGGTGATAAATGCACCAGAGTTGCCTTGACTGTTCAATAATCGCTAACAATCTAGCGTCAGGAGCCCCGCGTGGATCAAGTCAAAGCGATGAAGGTTTTTGTGCGGATCTACGAGCGCAGCAGCTTCACGCTGGCCGCCGATGACCTGAACCTGCCCCGCGCCACCCTGACCCATACCCTCAATCAATTCGAAGCCTGGCTCGGCACGCGGTTGCTGGAACGCAGCACGCGGCGGGTGCGCCCGACCCTGGATGGCGAGGCGTACTACCTGCGTTGCGTGCAGTTGCTGGCGGAGCTGGAGGAGGCTGAACTGGCGTTTCGTTCGGTGGCGCCGAAGGGGCGGTTGCGGGTCGATTTACATGGCACTCTGGCCAAGTACTTCGTGATCCCGGCGCTGCCGCAGTTCATGGAGCGCTACCCGCAGATCGAGTTGTCCATCAGCGAAGCGGATCGCTTTGTCGACCTGATCGCTGAAGGGGTCGACTGCGTATTGCGGGCCGGCACCTTGGGCGATTCGTCGCTCATCGGCCGCCGCGTCGCGACGCTGCGCCAGGTGACCTGCGCGAGCCCGGCCTACCTGCGCAAATACGGCGAACCGAAGAGCCTCGACGATCTGGCGCAACATCGCGCGGTGAACTACGTCTCGCGCACCACCGCCAAACTGTTTCCGTTCGAATTCATGGTCGACGGCGAGCTGAAAGAAGTCCCTATCGACGGCGCGCTGTCGGTGTTCGGCGCAGAGATCTACGCCGCCTCGGCAGTCGCCGGTCTAGGTCTCATCCAGTGCCCGCACTACCGCATGGCGGCGCAGATTTCCCAAGGGCTGGTGCAAGAAATTCTTGTCGACACGCCACCACCGCCCATGCCTGTTTCCGTCCTTTATCCGCATAACAGACACATGTCGCCGAGGGTGCGGGTATTTGTGGATTGGTTGAGTGAGATATTTGCCAACGCGGTTTGATACGTAGGGAAAAATCGCATATGAAACGTTTCAGCCATTAGTCGAATTCGATGTTTGCGCTGCCTTGCCTGCCCGCGATAAGGTCGGAACGACCTTCAGTATTTCAGAGACACCGCGGACTCAAACCGAGAGAGGATTCGATGACTTATATTGCTGCCGAAAACCGCTACGACTCCATTCCTTACCGCCGCGTCGGACGCAGCGGGCTGGTGCTGCCGGCACTGTCCCTGGGCCTGTGGCACAACTTCGGCGACAGCACGCCAATCGACACCCAGCGATCCTTGCTGCGCACCGCCTTCGACCTGGGCATCAACCACTTTGATCTGGCCAACAACTACGGCCCGCCGTACGGCAGCGCCGAGATCAATTTCGGCCGCTTACTGCGCGAAGACTTCAAGCACTACCGCGATGAGCTGATCATTTCCAGCAAGGCCGGTTGGGACATGTGGCCGGGGCCGTACGGTCAGGGCGGCGGCTCGCGTAAATATGTATTGGCCAGCCTCGATCAGAGCTTGCGGCGGTTGGGCGTCGACTATGTGGATATCTTCTATTCGCACCGCTTCGACCCGGACACCCCACTGGAAGAAACCGCCGGTGCATTGGCCACTGCCGTGCAGCAAGGCAAGGCGCTGTACATTGGCATCTCGTCGTATTCCGGGGTCAAAACCCGTGAAATTGCAGCTTTGTTGCAAGAATGGAAAGTCCCGCTGCTGATTCACCAGCCGGCCTACAACCTGCTTAACCGCTGGGTGGAAAAAGACCTGCTGGATACCACCGACGAGCTCGGTGCCGGTGTGATCGCCTTTACTCCGCTGGCCCAAGGCCTGTTGACCGACAAATACCTCAACGGCGTGCCCAAGGATGCGCGGGTCAATCGTCCGGGCGGCGGTTCGCTGCAAGCCTCGCACCTCTCGCAAGCCAACATCGCCCAAGTGCGCGCCCTCAACGAAATCGCCCAACGCCGCGGCCAAAGCCTCGCGCAATTGGCCTTGGCCTGGACCCTGCGCGATCCACGAGTGACCTCCGCCCTGATCGGCGCCAGCCGGCCGGAGCAAATCATTGAAAATGTCGGGGCGTTGAAGAATCTGAGCTTTAGCGCAGAAGAATTGGCCGAAATCGACCGGTTTGCGCAGGAGGGCGGGGTTAATTTGTGGGAGAAGCCTTCGACGGCTGAGTGATCCGTTAACGATCGTTCCCACGCGCAGCAAAGGAATGCAGCCCGTGACGCTCCGCGTCACATCCAGAGCTGACGCAGAGCGTCTATTGAGGCATTAACGATCAATGTTTGCTTATTGAGCCACCCTCGCTGGCAACAACTTCAACGTACTGCGGGTATTGGCCGTCACTTCCTCGTCGTTGAAATGCGCCTGCTGGTAAATCCCCTCGATGAACGCCTCGGCCTGGTCGTCGTAGTGCTTGTCGAACGGCACGCCGCTTTGCCCGACCGGGTTGATGGTCAGGCTGTGGGCCGGGTCGGCGAAGTCGATGATGCGTCGGGTCGAGGGGCCGTAGGTCGCCGGCCACGGTGCGGGGCCGATCTTGGCCGAGAGGTTGTTCGGCACTTCATGGCTGCCGGGGGCCCCGAACGGGCCGACGTTGAAGAGTCGATCCAGTGGCTTTTGCACGCCTAGCGGATGGTTGTGGGTCAGGGTATGCGCATCGCTCCACAACCATTGAGTCGGGTCGTCGCCCAGAGTGGTCTTGAGGTGGGCGATGCTGGCCTGCCATGCGGCTTTGACGATGTCGGCACGACTTTCCTTGCCGAGGGTATTGCGGTTGTCCCACCACGGCGAATCGGCGGACGCGGCCAGTCGCGGCAACGCGGCATCAATCACCCGAGTGGAGAGCAAAGTCTCGAAGAAGCCATCGCCGAGTTCGTCGTGGAACACGGCATCGGTCAGGTTGAACAAAAACTGGTTGAACAGCGTGGCGCTGGTGGAGTACAGCGGGTAGTCACCTTTCCACTGTGCCAGTTGCGCGACCAGTTTGAGTTCCGCCGGGTCTTTCACCACCTCACGCAGCACCGGCAACAGTGGCGCCAACAGGCGAGGGCCGTAGGCGGTGGTGGTACCCAATTGCAGCTTCTGGCTGTTATCCAGGTCCCATTTGACGCTCGCGTCGCTCAGCTGCTTGTTCAATTGCTGGCCGCGATCCGCGAGGTTGTAATAACCAGGAATCTCCATGCCAGTCGGTGACAGCGGCTGGAAATTGGCCGAGACGATGTAACCGCGTGCCGGGTTTTCTTCCTGAGGGTTGGCGCTGAACGGGTAGAAGCCGTCCTTGTCCGCCTGGCTGGTGCTGCCGTCGAGGATAAAGCCCGGTTTGACCCCGGCCGGGCGTTTCGGCAACTGTGCAGCCGCCCACCAACCGATGTCGCCCTTGGCGTTGGCCCATACCAGATTCAGGCCTGGCGCTTGCACCTTGGCCGCAGCGCTACGGGCCTTGACCAGGGTGTCGGCGCGGTTGAGCTGGTAGAAACCTTCGAGGATCGGGTTTTGGGTTTCGAGGAACGCCCACCACATGGCTATCGGCGTCTTGCCAGCGTTGGCGCCGAGCACGTCATTGATGATCGGGCCGTGGGGTGACTGACGCAGAACCAGCGTGACCGGCTCCTGTCCCTTCACCGCGATTTGCTGTTCGCTGGTGGTCATCTCGACCCATTTGTCGCGATACCAGACCTGATTAGGGTTGTCCGGGTTGACCTTCTCGGCGATCAGGTCGAGATCGTCGTTCTGGAACATTGTCACGCTCCAGCCAAAATCAGTGTTGTGACCAAGGGACGCGAAGGGCATCAGCGCCTGGTAGTAGCCGTACAGCTCGAATCCTGGCGCCGACAGATGCGCTTCGTACCACACCGAAGGCGCGGAGAAACGCACGTGTGGATCGCCGGCCAGCAGCGGTTTGCCACTTTTGGTCCGGTTGCCGGAAATCACCCAGGCATTGCTGCCTTCGAACTGCGGCAAGCCGTTGTCGGCCAGCGCCTGTTCGCTCAGCCGGGCAATGGCGTTCAGGTCTTTCCAGTCGCTGGCGGCAAGGGTGGGCGTCGAGGCCAGTACGCCCTTGGGTTGCCAGTCGAGGTCAAAGACACTCAGGTATTCACTGCCCAACTCGTCGCGCACATAGGTCAGCAGAGGTTCGGTACGAAACGCTGCGGCAAAACTGTAGGCCATGTAACCGGCGATGCTGATGGTGTCCTGGGCGGTGAACGGACGTTTGTGGATACCCAGTACGTCGAATTCCATGGGTTGGGCGTGAGTCGCCTGGTACTGGTTGATACCGTCCAGATAGGCTTGCAGGGCGTTCCAGGTCGCAGATTGCCGATCAAGGCCGGCCAGGTAAGTCTCTGCACGCTCGCGAATGCGCAGGCTGCGCATCAGTTTATCGGTGTCGAGTAATTTGGGACCGAGCACTTCGGCCAGTTCGCCGCGGGCCAGTCGACGCATGATTTCCATCTGGAATAGCCGGTCTTGAGCGTGTACGTAACCGAGGGCGCGGTACAGATCGGTTTCGTTCCCGGCGCGAATATGCGGCACGCCACGTTCGTCATAACGCACCGTCACCGAGTCTTGCAGGTGATCGAGCTCAACAAGGCCCTGGCGCGAAGGCTGCTTGCTGTACACATACCAGCCACCACCGACAGCGAGTGCGACGATCAACAGGGCGAGTACGGTGAGGCTGCGTTTCATGGCGATTCCTTGTTCGTTCTTGATGACGGCTATTCCTGCCCGCCAGTTTTTAGCACGGGTCGCGACCTGGCACATCGCACCTAGGAGGGATTTGCTTGAGTCACTCGTGTACTTCTTGCTTGGCGCTGTCGCCGGTCCACGGGCAATAACAGCCCACCGCGAGGGTGTGAGTTGCGCTGACCGGGCGGTCTTCGCGCAGGGCCTGCAAGATCGGTTCGATAAAGCTATTGCTGGAATTACAGGTCAGGCCTTCGCTGTAAGGCCCGAAATACGCCAGTTTGCCGTTACGGTCCCAGATCGCCACGGCCGGGCTGGCCGGTATCTGATCGGCGCCGGGCAGGGCATGCAGGGTTTTTAGGCTGCTCAGGGTGCTGGGTAATTGGCCGTGGCTACCAGTCTTTTGCACCGAATAGAACTCCACACCTTGCGGCCCAAAGTGCTCGATCAGTTCGGCCAGGTGCTGCTGGTTGCCGACGTTGCACGGACAGGCAGGGTCCCAGAAGTGTACCAACCGGATCGAACCGGGACCGGCCAGTTCGGGGGGGAGGCTCAGAGGATCGCCGGAAAACACGGCGGTGTGTTCGTTGAAGGCACGCAGGTAACGGCCCTGAAACCAGTCGTAAGCGCTCCACAGCGTCCCGGCACACACAAGGGCGAGCAGGCTGGCAAGCAGTGTCGTGCGGTAGGGCAGACGCATACGGATCAATCCTCGAAGGTCGGGTAGCTTGCCATGCTTGCCGCGACAGATGAATATCGCAGATCCATAAAGTCTGTTTCGCGTTTTTGTCTGGAAATCTTCATGCCTGTTACCTTCGACCCCAATCACCTGCGTGCCAGTTTGCTGCCGTTGGCCGCCGCGCAGCCGCTGTCGGTGGAGGCACAGGCCTATCAGCGTTTCTATGGCCTGGATTTCCCGCAGCGTAACGTGCCGGTCAAGCGTGCATTGGGACGCTTCGAGGTCGCGGGCTATGAACTGGTCAGCCAGGTCTGGTGGCCGCAGCAAGCTGTCGCCACGATGTTTCTGTTTCACGGTTTCTACGATCACATGGGGTTGTACCGGCATGTGATCGAGTGGGCGCTGGAGCAGAATTTCGCGGTGATTGCCTGCGACCTGCCAGGACATGGGTTATCCAGCGGCGAGCGCGCCAGCATCAAGGATTTCGCCGAGTACCAGACGGCGTTGCAAGGGCTGTTCGTTGAGGCGAAGTCCCTCAACTTGCCGCAGCCGTGGCACCTGTGCGGACAAAGCACGGGCGGCGCGATTGTGATCGATCATCTGCTCAATCACGGCACCGATAGCCCGGCCCAAGGTCAGACCATCCTGCTCTCGCCACTGGTGCGACCACGGGCCTGGGGTTGGTCGCAGTTCAGCTATTACCTGATCAAACCCTTCGTTAAAGGCATTGCCCGGCGTTTCAGCGCGAACACCAACGACCCTGATTTCTTGCCGTTCCTGCAGGCTGATCCGTTACAGCCGTTACGTCTGCCGACCGCTTGGGTCGGTGCGCTGGCGCGATGGATCAAACGCATCGAAGCCACGCCGCGCAGTACACGGCGCCCACTGATCGTTCAGGGGCAAGCGGATATGACGGTGGATTGGGAGCATAACCTGGAGGTGTTACGCAGCAAGTTCGACCAGCCGCAAGTGCTGATGCTGCCTGAGGCGCGGCATCATCTGGCGAATGAAACGCTGGCGTTGCGCGAGCGGTACTTCGGGTTTTTGACCAAGAACGTCTGAAGAAACTGTGGTGACTGTGCTCGCGATTGGATTTTGGAGACGCCTCAAGTCACTGCGTCAGGCTCGACGTACTTTGCCCCACCGCCAACCCGGCGCGGATCGCTGCCAGCGCGGCTTGATAGTAAGCCTTGCCCTCGTCCGACTCGGCGAAGGTGGCGAATTCTTCCAGTTCCGTATCAGACAGGTCGCGGTAAACGTAGAGCAAGGTGTTGTTCAGGTCGGCGCCGATCTGATCCATCAGCCGCTGGCGCTGACCGTTCAACATCCCTTGGGCTTGACCGCCGCCCAGCAGGCCGGGAATCATCTGACTCAAACTGTCGGCGGCAACTCCGGCGATTGCCAGGCTGACTTCGGCACCGGCCTCGCGAGCAGGCAGCGCCTGAGCCAAATGGCCAATGATCAACAGGCGTGCGTCGCTGGCCTGGATTTTCGGCAAGCCCTGAGCGTTTTTCGCCAACTGATCGCGGCGGGTCGCCAGCAATTCAGCTGAGACAATCTTGCGGCCCAACGGTGACTGGAAGAAGGTCAGCGCCGGTTTCGGGTCGGCAAGTTTTTTTCGCAATTGCGCCTGGGCTCGCTGATCCATTGCCTGTGGCGCAAAGCGTTGATTACTGTTGTTTACCAGCGCCTGGAACACCGCAGGTGGCAGGCTGTTTTTGTAGCGTTGCTGAGCGGCGGTAAGGGCATCATTAAAATGCGCGCGTTGTTCTGGCCAACCGGCGACCTTGTACAACTGGTCGAGGCCGTCTGCCCACGCGGGCAAAATGCAGAACATCAACAGTGAAAAAAGCAAGCGACGCATAAGGGCTCCTGTCAGCAGGCGACTATTCTCCGTGGGAGCCCAACACTTGTCGAGAATTCGTATCAGAGCGCTCTGCGGCTCTGTCGGATTTATAGGCGTATGGATACTATGCTCAGCATGCAAATATCCTCTGATCACCCGCTGCTGTTACGTATCGTCGACGACCTCGCTGCACAAGGGTGGTCGCAGCAGAATATTTTCCTGCCAGAGGATCTGACCCTGGAACTGGCGGCTGAGTGCCATAAACGTGCCACCGAGGGCGAGTTGGCCCCGGCCGCGGTGGGGCGAGGTCCTTTTCAGGAGATTCGCGAGGGTATCCGGGGTGACCATATCCAGTGGATCGAGCCCGGCCAGGTCGAGTCTTGCGACAGCTACCTGGGTTTGATGGACAGTCTGCGGGTCGCCATCAATCGCGGATTGTTTCTGGGCCTGGAAGATTTCGAAAGCCATTTCGCGTTGTACCCGCCAGGTGCGTTTTACCTCAAGCATGTCGACCGCTTTCGCGATGATGACCGGCGCATGGTGTCCACCGTGGTTTACCTCAATCAGGGTTGGTTGCCTGATCATGGCGGACAGTTGCGGATGTATCTGGACGAGGGTGTTGCATACGATGTGGTACCCACGGGAGGTTGCCTGGTGGTATTCCTCTCCGGCGAAGTGCCCCATGAAGTCCTGCCCGCCACTCGAGAACGCCTGTCGCTGACGGGGTGGTTTCGACGTCGCGGCAATGAGCCGTTCTGACATGCAGAAAGTTCTGGTGAGTCGCTGTCTGCTGGGACACCGCGTGCGTTACGACGGCGGGGCCAGCGGGCCGTTCGATCAGCTTGAGCAGTGGATCGCCGAAGGTCGGGTGGTGGCGCTGTGCCCGGAAGTGGCCGGTGGGTTGCCGACGCCGCGCCCGGCTGCCGAGATTCCCGGAGGGCAGGGCGTTAAAGTGCTGGATGGCAGTGCTCAGGTGCTGACTGCCGGGGGTGAGGACGTCAGCGCCGAGTTTCTATCCGGCGCGCGACAGGCTTTGGCGCTGGTCGAACAGCACGGCATCCGGATTGCCGTGCTCAAGGCCAACAGCCCGTCCTGCGGCAACCTGCTGACCTATGACGGCACCTTTGGCGGGGTCAAGGTCAGCGGGGAGGGAGTGACTGCGGCGTTGTTGACACGCAATGGGGTTCGGGTTTTCAGTGAGCTGGAATTGCCCGAAGCCACCGCCGCGTTGGCGGCTTTGGACTAAGGCTTCGGCGGCTTGCTCGCATCCATTCCGAACCATTTTTCCGAGAGCGCCATTAGCCGACCGTCCGCTTTGATGCGTTGCAGCGCGTTGTCGATACTGGCCTGAAACGCCGGATTACCTTTCTGAAACGGGATTGCCAGGCTCAGCGTCGGGCCGACATTGGCGCCTTCCTTCACGGGCAAACGGCTGTCACGAATGGCGTAAGGGACCAGCAAACGGTCGCTGATGGCCGCGTCGATCTGCTTGTCCGCCACGTCTTTGAGCGGTTGTTGCGCATCGGGGTAGCTGCGCAGATCGACGCCTTCCACCGTGCGCGTCTGCTCGGCGAACTGGCTGCTTTGCGCCACGCCCAGCGCCTGGCCCTTGAGCGCTTCCAGAGTGCTCAGTGGGCGCGGCTCCTCCTGACGCACGATCAACTGCGCATTGGAATAACTATAGGGTTCGCTGAAGTCGAAACGATCCTTGAGTTCCGGGGTCAGTGCTATGTGGTTGATGGCCACATCGTACTTGCCGCTCTCCACGCCTTGCAGCAGATCAGCCGAGTCCGTGATGACAAAGTCTTCACGCACATCCAGCTCGCTGGCGAGCATTTGACCCAACTCGACCTCGAAGCCGGTGAGTCTGCCGTCATCCTTGAAGTTAAACGGTGGTGTATTGGCTTCCAGAGCGATGCGCAGCTCGCCACGGTCATTCACATCGTCAATCAGTTCGGCTTGAGCGTAAGTGCTCGCAAGGGGTAGCAAAAGTAACAGGCCAGGCAAAAACCGCATGGTCACTCCTTTGAATTCTAATGAGCAGTGCGCGGGTTCTGGTGCGCTTTGCTATGGTGATGAGTGCCTTCGACAACGAATTGCCACGAAGTTGTCGCAACCGTACAGATTTTGCAGAAAAACTGGAGAACAGAATGAAAACCTTTATGTCTCGCGCTGCTTTAGTCAGCCTGTTACTGGGTGCTTCGATGCTGGCAAGTGCTGCGGATAGTAGTGCACGCACTCCGGCTCCCAAGGGCGCGACGGTGAGCATCGTCTCTCCGGCGGACGGCGCCACGGTGGGTGAGAGCTTCAAGGTCAGGTTTGCCGTCGAGGGCATGGCGCTCGCGCCGGCGGGTGACCCGACCAAAAACACCGGTCACCACCACCTGTTTATCGACGTTGCCACATTGCCGGCGGAGAACATGCCGATCCCGAAAGACGCCAACCATATGCACTTCGGCATGGCGCAAACCGAAACTGACATCAAACTGGCCCCGGGCAAGCACACCTTGCAGATGGAGATGGGCGACAAGAACCACATACCGTTCGACCCGCCGATTGTCTCGAAGAAAATCACCGTCATTGTGAAGTAAACGTATTGCGGACATAAAAAAGGGAGACCCGAGAGCAGATTGTGTGAAAACCTAGCAATCTGCTCTCCGGTTCAAGAAAATGCCCGCATCGCAAGATGCGGGCATTTTTCTTATGCGCTATATCCAAGGTGAAGATCGCTGCCAGGGGGCACTGTTTCCA
>NZ_JBLYED010000045.1:0-36758 GCF_048515765.1 Pseudomonas sp. H11T01
GGAGTACCAGGACACGCAACTGGAAGTTGGCAGATGCGGTGTATTTGAACCCAGAGCGCCCTGAAGTTAAGGGCGTTCTGGGTTAGCCGCAGCAGTACTAAGGCGACAGGTACCTTGACACGTACCGAACGCCACAAAAGTCCCCCAAAAGGCTTGCCCCACCATCCGGTCCCTCGCCTAGGCTCGGCATACCCTCGCTCCGGCGCCATCCAGGGGGCGCCGCATTGCGGCGGAACTCGGCTTCGCCGAGGGGCGCTTCGCGCCATCCCCCTGGATGACACCTCCACTCGGCTCTACTGGAAAAGGGGCCTTGTCCTAGCCTGTGATGGCGGCGCTAAATCAGATGAGATGAAGAACTGTCACGTGCGGATTTTGCTTCGTTTGTTCGCTTGTTCGCTTCGGCTGTGGCTGCCGTTGATCTGTGATTTTGATCTTGATCTTGATCTACCCGCCCGCGTTTGAAAAAAGGACCTCGCCGTAAGGGCGAAACCCTAAGTAGCCGTTACCGCAGAAACGGATATGTACACCAGCAAGAGCCAGGCCGGCTGTAAGGCCGCCTCGCGAGCAATCGAGCGTCGACCGGCTGCTCCTACAAGGGATCCAATTTCCCCCTTGCCCCAACGCAACGGCACGCTAACATCAATGCTCAGGGGAAATTCTCGCACAACCCTCAAGTTGCACCGGGTTGCGACCGACACAGTACTCATCGCCCGAGCAAGCCAAAAACCGCATTTTGGCCACGCATACAGGCGAAATCTCCTGTGCGTGATTGTCCCTTTGACTGCCATCACGGGATTGCCAATACTCATGGCAACTTGATGCTACCCGCACGGAACAAGGAAAAGCCATTTGAAGCTGGAACTCAAAAACAGCTTGTCGGTGAAGTTGCTCCGGGTTGTACTGCTGTCGGCATTGATCGTCGGCGTAGTTCTGAGCTGCGCACAAATCGTCTTCGATGCCTACAAGACACGGCAGGCTGTGGCCAACGATGCCCAGCGCATCCTCGACATGTTCCGCGACCCCTCGACCCAGGCGGTGTACAGCCTCGATCGGGAAATGGGCATGCAAGTGATCGAAGGCCTGTTTCAGGATGACGCCGTGCGCATGGCGTCCATCGGCCATCCCAACGAAACCATGCTCGCGGAAAAAGTCCGCGAACTGCAGCAATCACCCAGCCGCTGGCTGACCGACCTGATCCTCGGTCAGGAACGCACCTTTACCACGCAGTTGGTGGGTCGTGGCCCGTACAGTGAGTATTACGGCGACCTGAGCATCACCCTCGACACCGCAACATACGGCCAAGGCTTTATCGTCAGCTCTGTGATCATCTTTATTTCCGGGGTGCTGCGCGCTCTGGCTATGGGACTGGTGCTGTATCTGGTCTATCACTGGCTGTTGACCAAGCCTCTGTCGCGGATTATCGAACACCTGACCGAAATCAACCCGGACCGCCCCAGCGAACACAAAATCCCGCAGCTCAAGGGCCACGAGAAAAATGAGCTGGGCATCTGGATCAACACCGCCAATCAATTGCTGGCCTCGATCGAGCGCAATACCCACCTGCGCCATGAAGCGGAAAACAGCCTGCTGCGCATGGCCCAGTACGATTTCCTGACGGGTCTGCCTAATCGTCAGCAACTGCAGCAGCAACTGGACAAGATTCTGGTCGATGCCGGCCGTTTGCAACGGCGCGTTGCGGTGCTCTGCGTCGGCCTTGATGACTTCAAGGGCATCAACGAACAATTCAGCTATCAGACCGGCGACCAATTGCTGCTGGCACTGGCCGATCGCCTGCGCGCTCACAGCGGTCGCCTGGGGGCCCTCGCCCGCTTGGGCGGCGACCAGTTCGCGCTGGTTCAGGCGGATATAGAACAACCGTACGAAGCCGCCGAACTGGCGCAAAGCATTCTCGATGACCTGGAAGCGGCGTTTGCCCTCGATCATCAAGAGATCCGCCTGCGAGCGACCATCGGCATCACGTTGTTCCCGGAGGATGGTGACAGCACCGAGAAGCTGCTGCAGAAAGCCGAGCAGACCATGACCCTGGCCAAGACTCGCTCACGCAACCGTTATCAGTTCTATATCGCCAGCGTCGACAGCGAAATGCGTCGCCGACGGGAGCTGGAAAAAGACCTGCGCGAAGCCCTGACCCGTGAACAGTTCTACCTGGTTTACCAACCGCAAATCAGCTACCGCGATCACCGCGTGGTGGGTGTCGAAGCCTTGATTCGCTGGCAGCACCCGGAACACGGGTTGGTGCCGCCGGACCTGTTCATCCCCTTGGCCGAACAGAACGGCACGATCATCGCCATTGGCGAATGGGTGTTGGATCAGGCCTGCCGTCAGTTACGCGAATGGCACGATCAGGGCTTCACCGATTTACGCATGGCGGTCAACCTGTCCACCGTGCAGCTGCACCACGCCGAGTTGCCGCGGGTGGTCAATAACCTGCTGCAAATGTATCGCCTGCCACCACGCAGTCTGGAGCTGGAAGTCACCGAAACCGGCCTGATGGAAGACATCAGCACCGCAGCGCAACACTTGCTCAGCCTGCGCCGTTCCGGGGCGTTGATCGCCATCGACGACTTCGGCACCGGCTATTCGTCCCTCAGTTATCTGAAAAGCCTGCCGCTGGACAAGATCAAGATCGACAAGAGCTTCGTCCAGGACCTTTTGGATGACGACGACGATGCCACCATCGTTCGGGCAATCATTCAATTGGGCAAGAGTTTGGGCATGCAGGTAATTGCCGAGGGCGTGGAGACCATCGAACAAGAGGCTTACATCATCTCCGAAGGCTGCCACGAAGGTCAGGGCTACTTCTACAGCAAGCCCCTGCCCGCGCGTGAGTTGGGCGCTTATTTGAAGCAAGCACAACGCAGTAACGCAGCTATCCTGTGACACACGCCGATGAACCGTAGCAACTGGCGAAGCCTGCGTCCGGCTCGGGCCGCGTTCGGACGAAGCAGTCGTAAATCCTGAGGCCGCAGTTAGCCTGACACAACGCAGTGCCTGATTTCACGGCTGCCTCGCAGCCGAACGCAGGCTTCGGCAGCTGCTACAGGTCATATGCAGGCGCGTGAATAAGAAATATTTCCAACGCCAACCCTTTACACATAATGCAAATCTTTCGCATTATGTCGCAGTTTTGCGCGCCCACCGCGCCTGTCTACCCTCTCCAAGCAGGATGTTCGCCATGATTCGTATGCCTCTGGCTACCGCCAGTCTGTTGGCCATCGCTATTTCCCTCGCCGGTTGCGGCGAGGGCAAAGACAAGGCTGCCGCTCCTCAAGCGCCTACTCCGGCTGCCAGCACTGCTGCCCCAGCGGCGCCTGCTGCTGCCGGTAAAGTTGATGATGCAGCTACCAAGGCCGTTGTCGCGCATTACGCCGACATGGTCTTCGCCGTCTACAGCGATGCCGAATCCACCGCGAAAACCCTGCAAACCGCGATCGACGCGTTCCTCGCCAAGCCCAACGCCGAAACGTTGAAAGCCGCCCGCGCTGCCTGGGTCGCAGCACGCGTGCCTTATCTACAGAGCGAAGTGTTCCGCTTCGGCAATACCATCATCGACGACTGGGAAGGCCAAGTTAACTCCTGGCCGCTGGACGAAGGTCTGATCGACTACGTCGACAAGAGCTACGAGCACGCACTGGGCAACCCGGGCGCGAACGCCAACATCATCGCCAACACCGAAGTTCAGGTCGGCGAAGACAAGGTCGACGTGAAAGACATCACCCCGGAAAAACTCGCCAGCCTCAATGAACTGGGCGGTTCCGAAGCCAACGTTGCCACCGGCTACCACGCCATCGAATTTCTGCTGTGGGGCCAGGACCTGAACGGCACCGGCCCTGGCGCCGGCAACCGTCCAGCCTCCGACTATCTGGAAGGCGCCGGCGCCACGGGTGGTCACAATGATCGTCGCCGCGCTTACCTGAAAGCCGTGACCCAACTGCTGGTCAGCGATCTGGAAGAAATGGTCGGTAACTGGAAGCCGAACGTGGCCGACAACTACCGCGCCACTCTGGAAGCCGAGCCAGGCGAAAGCGGCCTGCGCAAAATGCTCTTTGGCATGGGCAGCCTGTCCCTCGGCGAACTCGCCGGCGAGCGCATGAAGGTCTCCCTGGAAGCCAACTCCCCGGAAGACGAGCAAGACTGCTTCAGCGACAACACCCACAACTCGCACTTCTACGATGCCAAAGGTATTCGTAACGTCTACCTGGGTGAATACACTCGCGTAGACGGCACCAAGATGACCGGCGCCAGCCTGTCCTCGCTGGTGGCGAAAGTCGACCCGGCAGCCGACACCGCGCTGAAGGCCGATCTGGCTGCAACCGAAGCCAAGATCCAGGTCATGGTCGATCACGCCAACAAGGGTGAGCACTACGACCAACTGATCGCCGCGGGCAACACTGCCGGCAATCAGATCGTTCGTGACGCCATTGCCTCCCTCGTCAAGCAGACCGGTTCCATCGAACAGGCTGCCAGCAAACTGGGCATCAGCGACCTGAACCCGGACAACGCTGATCACGAGTTCTGATCACCCGTTGTTTGAGTGAATAGAGAGGCGACCTTCGGGTCGCCTTTTTTTTTGGGCGATTGGGTCCGGATTTTGGCTAACTTCAAGAGCCACCCCTCACCCTAACCCTCTCCCCAGAGGGTTAGGGTGAGGGGTGGATCTAACAGCCAACACAAATCCGGCTCTACCCCTTCAACCCTTGCCCCACATCAAACTAAACGCTAATTCCTCTTATTCAAACTCCCCTACCCTGATAGACTTTGCGCCCTTGTTTTGCTCGTCTTGCAGGATGTCTGATGCCCTCGCTGCTGCTTCGCTTGTCTGCTCTGTTTATGGCCCTGAGCCTGAGTGCCTGCGATGACGTCCCGCATTTCACCAAGGCCGAACCCGGTGAAGCCCGTTCCGGCGGTAGCGCGACGGTGAGGAAGACCGATCAAAATGCCTTCTCCCTGCCCTCAGCCAACCTGTCGCCCACCCGGCGTCTGGATTTCAGCGTCGGCAACAGCTTCTTCCGCAGCCCGTGGGTGATCGCCCCGTCTACCACCACCGCCCGCGATGGACTGGGACCGTTGTTCAACACCAACGGCTGCCAGAACTGCCACATCAAGGACGGCCGCGGCCACCCACCGACACCCGACTCGGATAACGCGGTGTCGATGTTGGTACGCCTGTCGATTCCAGACGCTGCGGCCTATGCCAAAGTCATCGAGCAACTCGGCGTCGTGCCGGAACCGGTCTACGGCGGGCAACTTCAGGACATGGCGGTACCCGGCGTCGCGCCAGAAGGCAAAGTACGGGTCGACTACGCGTCCGTGCCGGTTCGCTTCAAGGACGGCACCGAGGTCGAACTGCGTAAACCGACGTTGCAAATCACCCAGCTCGGCTACGGGCCGATGCATCCGGACACGCGTTTCTCTGCACGCATAGCACCGCCGATGATTGGCCTCGGCCTGCTCGAAGCCATACCCGAGGCAGCGATACTGGCTAATGCCGACCCTGAAGACGACGACAATAACGGCATCGCCGGGCGACCGAACCGGGTCTGGGATGACGCGCAACAAAAAACCGTTCTCGGTCGTTTTGGCTGGAAAGCCGGACAGCCCACTCTCAATCAACAAAACGTTCACGCGTTTTCCGGGGACATGGGCCTGACCACCAGCCTGAAGCCTGTTGATGACTGTACCCAGGCACAGACCGCCTGCCTGCAAGCGCCCAATGGTAATGGCCCGGACGGCGAGCCCGAGGTCAGTGACAACATCCTGCGTCTGGTGCTGTTCTATAGCCGCAACCTCGCCGTTCCGGCCCGCCGCGACGTCAGTTCGCCGCAAGTGCTGGCCGGCAAAAGCCTGTTCTACCAGGCTGGCTGCCAGTCCTGCCACACACCGAAATTCACCACGGCCGCGAATGCTGCAGAGCCCGAACTGGCCAATCAAGTGATTCGCCCTTACAGCGACCTGCTACTGCATGACATGGGCGAAGGGCTGGCCGATAACCGCACGGAATTCCAGGCCAGTGGCCGTGACTGGCGCACGCCGCCGTTGTGGGGCATAGGCCTGACGCAGACGGTCAGTGGCCATACCCAGTTTCTGCATGACGGTCGTGCCCGCAACCTGCTCGAAGCGGTGCTCTGGCACGGTGGTGAAGCACACGCGGCACAGCAACAGGTTTTGTCTTTCAATGCCGAGCAGCGCACCGCGTTGCTGGCATTCCTGAATTCTCTATAACGCTTTTCCACAAGCTTTTCCCCAACGAAAGGGAGCCCGACATGTTCCGCCCCAAACTGTTGTTCACCAGCCTTGCCGCGCTTGCCCTGGGTGCCTGTTCGCCCCAGGACCCACAGGCAGTCACCTCGGCGGCCATCGCCAAGCAGGTGATTCTGCCGAGCTACAGCCGTTGGGTCGAAGCCGACCGTCAACTGGCGATCAGCGCACTGGCCTTCTGTGAAGGCAAGGAAAACCTGGAAACCGCCCGCGCCGACTTCCTCCATGCACAAAAAGCCTGGGCCGAGTTGCAGCCACTGCTGATCGGCCCGCTGGCCGAGGGCAACCGCTCCTGGCAAGTGCAGTTCTGGCCCGACAAAAAGAATCTGGTCGGCCGTCAGGTCGAGCAACTGGTGACCGCGCAGCCGCAGATCAATGCCGCTGAGCTGGCCAAATCCAGCGTTGTGGTGCAAGGCCTTTCGGCCTATGAATACGTTCTGTTCGACAGCAAGGTCGACATGGCCGACAGCGCACAGAAAGCCCGCTATTGCCCACTGCTCAAAGCCATTGGCGAACGCCAGAAGGTCCTCGCCGAAGAGATCCTGTCACGCTGGAACACCAACGACGGCATGCTCGCGCAAATGAGCAAATTCCCGAATCAGCGTTACGCCGATTCGCACGAAGCCATCGCCGATCTGCTGCGGGTTCAAGTGACCGCACTGGACACCCTGAAGAAAAAACTCGGCACGCCAATGGGTCGCCAGACCAAGGGCATCCCACAGCCGTTCCAGGCCGATGCCTGGCGCAGCCATTCCTCGCTGCAAAGCATGGAAGCCAGCCTCACTGCCGCCCAGACCGTTTGGGTTGGTGTCGACAACAAGGGCCTGCGCGGCCTCTTGCCGGCCGAGCAAAAGCCATTGGCTGACAAGATCGACGCGGCCTACGCCGCTTCGTTGAAACTGTTCGCCAGCAACCAGCGCTCACTGACCGAGATGCTGGCCGACGACGCTGGTCGCCAGCAACTCAACGATCTCTACGACAGCCTCAACGTCGTCCATCGCCTGCACGAAGGTGAATTGGCCAAGGCGCTGGGCATCCAACTGGGCTTCAACGCCAACGACGGTGACTGATGAGGGTTAGCTCCATGCTGCGACGTCAGGTTCTGACTTTAGGCAGTTTGCTGCTTGGCGCAGTGACGCTGGGCGGCTGGACGCTGTTTCGGCAGAAGGACAAAAGTCCTCTGCTGCTCTCGGCGCGGGACGACGGCGATGGCCAGCACTATGCCGTCGGTTATCGTCTGGACGGCACTCAGGTGTTCGCCACGCGGGTCGGTCAGCGTTGCCATGACATCATCAATCATCCGACGCTGCCGATTGCACTGTTTGTCGCCCGTCGCCCTGGAACCGAGAGTTACCTGATCGATCTGCGGGACGGCGCTCTGTTGCAGACCGTGGTCTCCCAGCCGAACCGTCATTTCTACGGTCACGCGGTGATTCACAAGAGCGGCGACTGGCTCTACGCCACCGAAAACGACACCACCGATCCGGGTCGCGGCCTGCTCGGCGCGTACAAGTTCGAAGATGAGCGGCTGGTGCACAGCGGGGAGATTTCTACCCACGGCATCGGACCGCATCAGGTGTCGTGGATGCCCGACGGTGAAACCCTGGTGGTGGCCAACGGCGGTATCCGAACCGAGGCCGAAAGCCGGGTCGAGATGAACCTCAACGCCATGCAGCCAAGCCTGGTGCTGATGCAGCGCGACGGCACGTTGCTGAGCAAGGAAACCCTCGCCCAGCAGATGAACAGCGTGCGCCATCTGGGTATTGCCAGTGACGGTACCATCGTCGCCGGTCAACAGTTCATGGGCGATGCCCACGAATCCTCGGAGCTGCTGGCGATCAAACGTCCAGGTCAGCCTTTCGTGGCGTTTCCGGTTGCCGAGCACCAGCTTCAAGCGATGGGGCACTACACCGCCAGCGTCGCCATACACAGCGAGTTGCGTCTGGTCGCCCTCACCGCACCGCGGGGCAACCGCTTCTTTATCTGGGATCTGGATACTGCACAAGTGCGCCTCGATGCGCCCTTGCCCGACTGTGCCGGGGTCGGTGCCGTCGCTGACGGCTTCGTCGTCACCTCGGGTCAGGGACGTTGCCGTTTTTACGATTGTCGTCAGACAGAACTTGTTGCAAAACCCCTTGAGCTACCCGCGGGGCTCTGGGACAACCATTTGCATTTGGTCTGACCCTCAGACTCCCCTCTGTAGCAGCTGGCGCAGCCTGCGTTCGGCTGCGTTCGGCTGCGAAGCGGTCGTAAACCATGCGCTGCGGTGTGTCAGGCTAACCGCGATGTCAGTATTTACGACTGCTGCGCAGTCGAACGCAGGCTGCGCCAGCTGCTACGGATCGGGGCCACCTAGAATCACCACCACAGTCGGAGTAACCTGCCTTACATCTCATTTTTCTCAGCTTTTTTTCCAAGGAACCGGAATATGCTGCGTCGTCGCATGCTGATCATGCTGGGCTTTGTCCTGCTTATCGTTCTGCTGCTCGCAGGTTACAAAGCCTTCTCCATCTATCAGCAAGTAAAGATGTTCTCCGTGCCGAAACCACCGGTAAGCGTGGCCGTGGCCACGGCTATTGAACGCCCGTGGCAAAACCGTTTGCCCACGGTTGGCACACTCAAGGCGTTGCAAGGCGTCAACCTGAGTCTGGAGATCGCCGGGACTGTCAAGGAGGTGCAGTTCGAGTCCGGGCAGAAGGTCAAGGCCGGCCAACCGATCGTGCAACTCGACAGCGCGGTTGAAAGTGCTCTGCTGGAAACCGCTCAGGCCGATCTCGGTCTGTCTCAGCTCGACTATGCCCGTGGCAGTCAACTGGTGGGCAGCCAGGCGATTTCCAAAAGTGAATTCGACCGACTCTCGGCACAACTGCAAAAAAACAAAGCCACGGTCAATCAGCTCAAGGCCTCGCTAGCGAAAAAACACATCGTCGCGCCTTTCAGCGGCACCATCGGCATTCGTCAGGTAGATGTCGGCGACTACCTGCCCAGCGGCACAGTCATCGCTACTTTGCAGGATTTGAGCAGCCTCTACGTCGACTTTTCCGTGCCGGAACAGTCGGTGCCGAAAATCGCTCTCGGCCAGCCGGTTCAGGTCAACGTCTCGGCCTACCCGACGCAAAACTTCCCCGGCACCATCAGCGCGATCAACCCGAAAGTCGAGAACACCACCCGCAATGTGTTGGTTCGCGCGACCCTGGCCAATCCGGACAGCAAGTTGCTGCCGGGCATGTTCGCCAGCCTGCAAGTCATGCTGCCGGATCCGCAACCGAAGATCGTGGTGCCGGAAAGCGCAATCACCTACACCCTCTACGGCAACTCGATTTTTGTGGTTGCGCAGAAAAAAGCCGCCGACGGTAGCCTCGAAAAGGACGCCAACGGGCAACCGATACTGATCGCCGAGCGACGCTTCATCGAGACCGGCGAGCACCGTGATGGGATGGTACTGATTACCAAAGGCTTGAAGAACGGCGAACAAGTGGTCAGTGCCGGCCAGATCAAACTGGACAACGACGCCCACATTGCCATCAGCGCCGACAAGACATTGCCTGCCGAGCAGAACAGCCAGCCACGCGCTGACTGATCAAGGAATCACCATGGCCTTTACCGATCCGTTCATCCGCCGCCCGGTGCTCGCCACCGTGGTCAGCCTGTTGATTGTGCTGCTGGGCTTCCAGGCCTGGAGCAAGCTGCCGCTGCGTCAGTATCCGCAAATGGAAAACGCCCTGATCACGGTGACCACCGCCTACCCTGGGGCTAACGCCGAAACCATCCAGGGCTACATCACCCAACCGCTGCAGCAGAGTCTGGCGAGCGCCGAAGGCATCGACTACATGACCTCGGTCAGTAGGCAGAATTTTTCGGTAATTTCGATCTACGCGCGCATCGGCGCCAACACCGACCGGCTGTTCACCGAGCTGCTGGCCAAGGCCAACGAGGTCAAGAACAAGCTGCCCCAGGAGGCCGAAGACCCGGTGCTGAGCAAGGAAGCCACCGGTGCCTCGGCGCTGATGTACATGAGTTTCTTCAGCAAGGACCTGAACAACCCACAGATCACCGACTACCTGTCGCGGGTCATCCAGCCGAAACTGGCGACCCTGCCGGGCATGGCCGAAGCGCAGATTCTCGGCAACCAGGTGTTCGCCATGCGTCTGTGGCTGGACCCGGTAAAACTCGCCGGCTACGGCCTCAGCGCCAGTGAGGTGACCGATGCGGTGCGCCGTTACAACTTCCTCTCCGCCGCCGGCGAGGTGAAAGGCGAATACGTGGTCACCAGCATTAACGCCAACACCGAGCTCAAGTCCGCCGAAGCCTTTGCCGCGATCCCGCTGAAAATCGACGGCGACAGCCGGGTGCTGCTCAGCGATGTGGCGCGGGTGGAGATGGGCGCTGAGAACTACGACACCATCAGTTCCTTCGGTGGCACGCCGTCGGTGTATATCGGCATCAAGGCCACACCCGCCGCCAACCCTCTGGATGTGATCAAGGAGGTGCGCAAGATCATGCCGGAGCTGGAATCCCAGCTACCGCCGAACCTCAAAGCGGAGATCGCCTACGACGCCACGCTGTTCATTCAGGCGTCGATCAATGAGGTGATAAAAACCCTGTTCGAAGCCGTGCTGATCGTGATTGTCGTGGTGTTCCTGTTCCTCGGTGCGCTGCGTTCGGTTGTCATTCCGGTGGTCACCATTCCGCTGTCGATGATCGGTGTGATGTTCTTCATGCAACTGATGGGCTACTCGATCAACCTGCTGACCCTGTTGGCGATGGTGCTGGCCATCGGGTTGGTGGTGGACGATGCGATCGTTGTGGTGGAAAACATCCACCGGCACATCGAAGAAGGCAAGACACCGCTTGACGCCGCCCTCGAGGGGGCCCGGGAAATCGCCATGCCGGTGGTCTCGATGACCATCACCCTGGCCGCGGTCTATGCCCCGATCGGTTTTCTCACCGGCCTGACGGGAGCACTGTTCAAGGAGTTTGCCCTGACCTTGGCCGGTGCTGTGGTGATCTCCGGAATCATTGCCCTGACCCTGTCGCCAATGATGTGCGCCCTACTCCTGCGTCACGATGAAAACCCGACGGGCCTGGCCCATCGCCTCGACCTGATTTTCGAGGGATTGAAGCGCCGCTATCAGAGCCTGCTTCACGGCACCCTCAGCACCCGGCCAGTGGTGCTAGTGTTCGCAGTGATCGTCCTGTGTCTGATTCCCGTGCTGCTGAAATTCACCAAATCAGAACTGGCACCGGATGAAGACCAAGGCATCATCTTCATGTTGGCCAACGCTCCACAGCCGACCAACCTGAACTACCTCAACACCTACACCGACGAGTTCATCACGATCTTCAAAGAGTTCCCCGAGTACTATCAATCGTTCCAGATCAATGGCTTCAACGGCGTGCAATCGGGGATCGGCGGCTTCCTGCTCAAACCATGGAGCGAGCGTAGCCGGACCCAAATGCAAATTCTCCCGGTGGTTCAAAGCAAGCTTGCGGCCATCACCGGGCTTCAGATCTTCGGCTTCAACCTGCCGTCCTTGCCGGGTACGGGTGAGGGCTTGCCGTTCGCGTTCATCATCAACTCCCCGAACAATTACGAGTCGCTGCTGCAAATAGCCAATCGAGTGAAAAAACGCGCGCTGGAATCCGGCAAGTTTGCCTTTCTCGACATCGATTTGGCCTTTGACAAGCCTGAAGTGGTGGTCGATATCGACCGCGCCAAAGCGGCACAGATGGGGGTTTCAATGCAGGACCTGGGGGGCACCCTGGCGACATTGCTGGGTGAGGCGGAAATCAACCGTTTCACGATTGAAGGCCGTAGCTACAAGGTCATCGCCCAGGTTGAACGAGCCTACCGCGACAATCCCGACTGGCTGAGCAACTACTACGTAAAGAACACCAAGGGCGAAGCACTGCCGCTGTCGACCCTTATAACCGTCACCGACCGCGCCCGCCCAAGACAGCTGAACCAGTTCCAGCAGCTCAACGCAGCAACGATCTCGGGCGTACCCATGGTCAGCATGGGTGAAGCCATCGATACCATACGCCAGATCGCCCAGGAAGAAGCCCCTCCGGGCTACGCCTTCGATTATGGCGGCACGTCCCGGCAATTCGTTCAGGAAGGCAGTGCGCTGTGGGTGACCTTTGCCCTGGCGTTGGCCATCATCTTCCTGGTGCTGGCGGCGCAGTTCGAGAGTTTCCGCGATCCGCTGGTGATTCTGGTGACCGTTCCGCTGTCCATCTGCGGCGCGTTGATCCCGCTGTTCCTCGGCTGGTCGAGCATGAACATCTATACCCAGGTCGGACTGGTGACCTTGATCGGTCTGATCAGCAAGCACGGCATCCTGATCGTCGAGTTTGCCAACCTCTTGCGCAAGGACAAGGGACTGTCACCTCGGGAAGCCGTGGAGGAAGCCGCGTCGATTCGCTTGCGCCCGGTGTTGATGACCACGGCGGCGATGGTGTTCGGCATGGTGCCGTTGATTCTCGCCAGCGGCGCAGGCGCGGTCAGCCGGTTCGATATCGGTACCGTGATCGCCACCGGGATGTCGATCGGTACACTCTTCACGCTGTTCGTGCTGCCTTGTGTCTACACCTTGCTGGCCAAGCCGGACAAACCTTAAACCTGTGGTAGCGGGCGGCCCAAATAAAAGGCCTCGCAATGCGAGGCCTTTTATTTTGGCTTTATTCTCTTCAACTTTGCGGCCTCATTCCTTGAGAAAGGCCGAACATGAACAGCAACAAATCATGGTCGGGTTGGGTTGCAACGGAGGCCTTCGCTACGCGCGGCAAGGGGCAATGTGCGTCGCCGTGTGCTGCGCTGAGGACTTCGGTGCGTGGCTGCTCCCAAGCAGCAACCGCCAGAGAAACAACTGCCAAGGCTCCTGCCAAAAACAAACCTCGAGCAAGTTCTAGTCTCATGACTCTAAACCTTTGATAGCGCTGCCAAACGCCGTCATATAAAAGTAGTTGAGTTTCTTCCTGTCCGTAGGGCTCCACGACGAGTGGCGACATAGCTGATTCATGCCATAGACGGCGGCACCGCGCTGATTTTCAGGAGCGACGTCCGCTTGCGATGCATAGTTAACTACCATCCTGTTACCTCTTGCGTAATACGTAAACTCGCCACATGGCGTAGAGCGGGAAAAAGTCCAAGTATTTCTGAATTCGAAAACCAGATGCTTGAATTCTTCCTCTACCGTAGCCGCAGGTAACACAAATCGATTTTGGTAATGTCGAATGCTGATGTCTGCAAGGGCCGTACCCGCTAGTCCAAGTCTCCAGAACTTATGACTTCACCTTAAGGTGCAGCATGTCACTGTCAGGTCAACCCGTTGTGAAAACCATGTCAGGTACAGGATCATGTATTTCAGGGTTTTACAGCCAGACAATGGTATTCCCGGGGAAAGCTGCGGTGGACGCAGGCCCCGGGAGCCTGGGGCACAGGAAGGGTCAGGACTCGTCCTGACTCAGTTGGACATGGAAACGACAACCATTGGGTTCCATGGTACTGAGGCTGACACTCCAGCCCTGGTTTTCACAGATCCGCTGCACCAGGGACAGTCCAAGGCCCAAGCCTTCGCCACGCTTTTCGCCGCCACGCACGAACGGCTCAAACATCGCCTCACGTTTTTCTTCGGGAATACCCACCCCGCTGTCCTCGACCACAAAACCGGTCGACTCCAGCGTCAGGCGGATAAAACCACGCTCGGTGTAATGCAGCGCGTTGCGTAACAAATTACCCATCACCGCATGCAAGAATGTCGCGTTGTATCGAATCTCCAGCGGATTACCCGGATTATAGATCAGCTCGAGCCCTTTGCTCTCAATAGGTTCGCGCCACAGAGCGATCAGGTACTCGGCCGCCTGATTCAAGGTCAGCTGAGGCGACATACTGGCGTCTTCACGCTGGGCACGTGCCAGCATCAAGAATGTCTGTACCAGTTCGCGCATTTCTTCACAGGCTCGGGCAATCCGTTCGACCTGAGCGCGACCACGTCGGTCAATGCCGGGATTTTCCAGCAGCAACTCACAAGAGCTCGCCAACACCATCAAGGGGGTACGTAGCTCGTGACTGACGTCGCTGGTGAACAGACGCTCACGGCTCAGCGCCTGGCGTAAACGCCCCAAGGTGGCGTCGAAGGCCACCGCCAGCTCACCGACCTCATCGGCAGCGTAATCCGGCGCCAATGGCGGTGCCAGGCCGAGCAACTGATCGCGATGACGAACCTGGCGAGCCAGCCGCACCACCGGCGCCATGACCTTGCGCGCCAGGATCCAGCCAAGGAACACCGCCAGGGCCAGACTCAGCACGAAGCCCACCAGAACGACGGCGAACAGCACCCGCTCACGCTCTTCAAGATCACTCTGGTCCTGTAGCAGCACATAGCGTCGACCGTCGACGATCTTGACCATCGCGTGATACGACAGCTGCTCGCGAAACACCTCGTGAAACCCCGAATCCAGATTGCGCAGATCCTTGGGCAACTCAAAGTCGCCACGCCCGCCGCTGAAATAGAACAACTGGTCCGGCTCCGGCCGGTGGTTCCAGTCATCAACGCTGTCCATCAACAACAGACGTTGCAGATCACCGCCCAGACCTGCGGAAATCAACTTCGCTTCAACCAGATGTACCGTCGCCACGATACCCATGGCGAATGCCCCTGCAACCAATGCACTCATCAACGCAAAGGCAATGATGATTCGCTGGGCAAGGCTCTGTTTAAACTCCATCGCGCCCCTCGGCCAAGCGATAGCCGACGCCATGTACGGTTTGCAACAATGGTTTGGCGAATGGCTTGTCGATCACCTGACGCAACTGGTGAACATGGCTGCGCAGGCTGTCGCTGTCCGGGCAATCATCGCCCCATAGGGCTTCTTCAAGAATCTCGCGACGCAGCACGTGCGGGCTCTTCTGCATCAGCACTGCCAGCAGCTTGAGGCCCACCGGATTGAGTTTGAGCAGACGCCCTTCGCGGGTCACTTCCAGGGTGTCGAGGTCGTAACTCAGATCACCGACTTGCAGGGCACGGCGACCACCCCCTTGAGTACGCCGCATGACCGCCTCGATCCGCGCCGCAAGCTCCGACAGCGCGAAGGGTTTGACCAGGTAATCATCGGCGCCGGACTTGAAGCCCAGCAGCCGATCATCCAGTTGATCGCGGGCGGTTAGCATGATCACCGGGGTATCGCGACGGGCGTCTTCACGCAGCCGTTTGCACAGGGTGTAACCGTCGATGCCGGGCAGCATGATGTCGAGCACGATCAAGTCGTAGTGCTCTGTCGCTGCCAGGTGCAGGCCCGACAACCCGTCCTGCGCGCAATCCACGGTATAACCTTTAAGCCCCAGGTAATCGGCCAGATTGGCGAGGATATCGCGGTTGTCTTCAACCAATAAAATTCGCATGGGCACTCCTCGGTACACAGTAACAGCCGGCTTTGGCTCGCGCAGCTTAAGGCCAAGTGTGGCCCACTGCTAGGACTGTCTCCAACGCCAAAGCCCGTCAGGCCATCGTTGAACGGGCATAACAAGTTTTAACTATCGATTCACAACCCCGCTACAGTGTCGGCCCCAGACGCTGTGCGACGCCCGGGAGACCGCTCAACTGGCCAGTCAGATAGACTTGGCACCGCCGCTGCTCGGTTTGCTCAATCTGGACTATCAGTCGACCCTCTTCCCGTCGATTCAACACGGCATCACCTGTTACCAAACCGCCAGTTTTGGCTTCAAGCAACAACTGCTCGGCTGGAAATCGCCCAAAGAGGGTTCCGGCCAGATCGGTGAATACTCACTGAGATGCCTTGGGCTGATGCGCCCGGGGCTTTTCTCTACCCGCTCAGGATCTAGCATGTCATCAACCGTTGTCCGCCCCGTCTCCCGTCCGCTCAATTTTTGGGTAGGCCTGGGTGTGCCCGCCATTGCGGCGGTCATCTTGCTTTTGCTCGAATTGACGTCTCTGGACATGGACCTTGCCAGGATTTTCTATGACTCTGCTGCGGACGACTTCGTCGGTAAGCACAGTTACTTTCTGGAAACCATTCTGCATACCCGCGCCAAGCAGGTGGTCATCGTCTTCTCGGTGCTCGCCATTCTCGGGTACATCGGCTCCTTTTTTGTGTCGCGGCTCAAACCGCTCAAGCGAGAACTGGGCTGCCTGGTGCTGTCTCTGGCTCTGGCTACCTCCTTCGTGACCCCGGTCAAGGCCGTGACTGCCGTGCAATGCCCCTGGAGCCTGAAGGAGTTCGGTGGCAAGGAAACCTACAGCGAGCTGCTCAGCCCGCGCCCACAGACCGACAAACCCGGCCGTTGCTGGCCCGGTGGACATGCAGCCACCGGTTTCACGCTGTTTGCGCTGTTCTTCGTATTGCGTGACCGTCGCCCGCGAATGGCTCGCAGTGCACTGGTCTTTGCTTTCGGGCTGGGGACGGTATTTTCCATCGGCCGGATGATGCAGGGCGCGCACTTCTTTTCCCACAACGTGTGGACGGCGATTTTCTGCTGGTTGATTTGCCTGGGGTCGTATTACTTCATCTTGTATCGGCCGGCTTCCAAGGCTGAACAAGTGACCAAAACACAGCCCGTCAGCGCCTGAAACACAGATCTAATGTGGGAGCGGGCTTGCTCGCGATAGCGGTGTGACAGTCACTATCGATGGTGACTGTCATGGCCTCATCGCGAGCAAGCCCGCTCCAACACTGGATCGATGTCGCTTCACGACCGGGACAAATCCCGGACATTAAAAAGCCCCGCCTGCTTAACGCAGGCGGGGCTTTTTTGTACAGGGTAAGGCTGGCTTACATCATGCCGCCCATGCCACCCATACCGCCCATGTCTGGCATGCCGCCGCCAGCTGGTTTGTCATCTGGAGCATCAGCGATCATTGCTTCAGTGGTCAGCATCAAGCCACCAATGGACGCCGCAGCCTGCAGAGCAGAGCGAGTCACTTTAGTAGGGTCGAGGATGCCCATTTCGATCATGTCGCCGTATTCGCCGCTGGCTGCGTTGTAACCGAAGTTACCCGAACCTTGCTTGACCTTGTCGACAACTACGCTTGGCTCGTCGCCGGAGTTGGCAACGATCTGACGCAGTGGCGATTCGATAGCGCGACGCAGTACAGAAATACCGACGTTCTGATCAGCGTTGTCGCCTTTCAGTTCGCTGATGGCTTGCAGAGCACGAATCAGTGCTACGCCACCGCCAGGTACCACGCCTTCTTCAACGGCTGCACGGGTAGCGTGCAGGGCGTCTTCAACGCGGGCTTTCTTCTCTTTCATTTCAACTTCGGAACCAGCGCCAACCTTGATCACTGCAACGCCGCCGGACAGCTTGGCCAGACGCTCTTGCAGTTTTTCACGGTCGTAGTCCGAAGACGTATCAGCCACTTGCTGACGGATCTGCAGAACGCGAGCCTGGATATCAGCTTCAACGCCGGCACCGTCGATGACGGTGGTGTTTTCCTTGGTCACGGCTACGCGTTTGGCATTACCCAAGTGTTCCAGGGTAGCGCTTTCCAGGCTCAGACCGATCTCTTCGGAGATAACGGTACCGCCGGTCAGGACAGCGATGTCCTGCAGCATGGCCTTGCGACGGTCACCAAAGCCTGGAGCCTTGACGGCAACCACTTTGACGATACCGCGCATGTTGTTCACAACCAGAGTCGCCAGGGCTTCGCCTTCAACGTCTTCGCTCACGATCAGCAGTGGACGACCAGCTTTGGCAACGGCTTCCAGTACTGGCAGCAGTTCACGGATGTTCGAGATTTTTTTGTCGACCAGCAGGATCAGCGGACCGTCGAGCTCGGCAGTCATGGTCTCTGGTTTGTTGACGAAGTACGGGGACAGGTAGCCACGGTCGAACTGCATGCCTTCAACAACCGACAGTTCGTTTTCCAGGCCCGAGCCTTCTTCAACGGTGATCACGCCTTCTTTACCGACTTTTTCCATGGCTTCGGCAATGATGTCGCCGATGGAGTTGTCGGAGTTGGCAGAGATGGTGCCGACCTGAGCGATTGCCTTGGTGTCAGCGCAAGGCTTGGACAGGGCTTTGAGCTCTTTGACGATAGCGATGGTCGCTTTGTCGATGCCGCGTTTCAGATCCATCGGGTTCATGCCGGCAGCGACGGCTTTCAGGCCTTCGTTGACGATCGATTGAGCCAGAACGGTAGCGGTGGTGGTGCCGTCGCCTGCGTCATCGTTGGCACGGGAGGCAACGTCTTTGACCAGCTGCGCGCCCATGTTTTCGAAGCGATCTTTCAGCTCGATTTCTTTGGCGACGGAAACGCCGTCCTTGGTGATGGTCGGAGCGCCGAAGCTCTTCTCGATGATCACGTTACGGCCTTTAGGGCCCAGGGTCGCTTTTACTGCGTCAGCCAGGACGTTCACACCGGCAAGCATTTTCTTACGGGCGGAATCGCCGAATTTTACTTCTTTAGCAGCCATGATCGATATTCCTTAAATACTTTGTAGTAGCGGGAAATTGAGCGGAAATCAGCCTTCGATAACAGCGAGGATTTCGTTCTCGCTCATTACCAGCAGGTCTTCGCCGTCTACTTTCACAGTGTTGCTGCCGGAGTAAGGGCCGAACACAACCTTGTCACCCACTTTCACGGCCAGTGCACGCACTTCACCGTTGTCCAGAACGCGGCCGGTGCCTACAGCAAGGATTTCACCGCTGTTGGCTTTTTCAGCAGCCGAACCCGGCAGAACGATACCGCCAGCGGTTTTCTTTTCTTCTTCGCTGCGACGGATTACGACGCGGTCATGCAGAGGACGAAGCTTCATTGTCGATCTCTCCTAATTGTGGTTTTCATCGGCCGGTGTAGTCCCGGCGGGTTAGCAAATCCGGCGTTGCCGGTTGCGGCTCGCAAAGCGAACCGCGGAAGTCTGTCTGGTGTCACCACCAAAACCTTGCGGTGACCGTTACATAAGGGCGCATAAGCTTATTACAAGGGCTGATGAACGAATTTTTTTATGCTCGACGTCTGCCTGGAAAACAAACATGGCACCCGAAGGTGCCATGTCGATAGCCAAAGCCGGTTACGAATCGCGATGCTCGAACTCGCCTTCGATCACGTTTGGCTGACGCCCAATGGGCTGCTGCGGGGTCGGCCCGCCGCGAGCCTGCATATCCTCGGCAAAGGCGCGCTGGCGAATCGCCTGCTCCTCGGCACGTTGGCGCATCTTGTTGGCCAGCAGCCGACGAGTGATCGGCAACAGCATGACCAAACCCACCACGTCACTGATGAAGCCCGGCAGGATCAATAGACCGCCACCCAGGGCCATCATCAGGCCTTCAAGCATTTGCTGAGCCGGCAACTCGCCGCGGTTCAGGCTTTCACGTGCCCGCAGGGCCGTGGCCAGACCCGCGACGCGCAACACCAACACCCCAAGCATCGAGCCAAGAATGATCAACGCCAGCGCCGGGAAAAAGCCGATGGCCGAGCTGACTTGGACAAACACAAACAGCTCTAGCACCGGGAACAGCAGAAAGAGCAACAAAAAAGGGCGCATCAAATGGTTCCTCAACGGAAGAATGCCTTCCAGTTCACATTAGATGACGTCACTGTTTCGTGAATTCAAGCGTCCGCAGCTTCATTTTTTGGCCAATTCTGCGCGTGAGCCAGGAAAACCAAGGCTTCGCGAACTTGTGTCGGCGTATTACAAGGTTCCTGGAACGGCAACCAGTACAGGCCCTGTCCAATGCGCAAGTGCATGCCTTCGGTGTCGATTCCGGCCAGTTGCGCCGGTACGGTTTTCGGCAACCCGGCCAATTCGACGTAATGGGCGATAGCCTTGGCATGGTCGCTGTTCATGTGCTCGACCATACTTACCTCGGCCTTACCGGCAAACGGGTTGGCCAGGGTTATCTGGTCGAGCCAGTGAATCGCGCCGAAACCGCCGATGTAGCGATGACGGACGGGGTTGAGCACCCAAAAATCGAAGTCATGGGCCTTGTGGTAGTTCTGCGACTCGGGGAAATAGCGGTAATAACGCTCGGCAGCTGCCTCGATCGCTTCGGGTTCACTGAGCTTTTCGGCCTCGGCCAAAAAGGTCAGGCGACCGACGGCCTGTACATCCTCAGCCTCACGCTCGCCCACCAGCAGTGAGCATTTTGCGTCCTTGAGCAAATTGTGAGTGTGCTGGGCGATCCGGCTGATCAGGATCAGCGGTCTACCCTGCTCGTCCAGGCAATAAGGAACCACCGAGCCAAAAGGAAAACCGGGCATCGCCTTGGAGTGCGTCGACAACACGCCACGGTATTCTTTGAGCAACAATTCTCGGGCATGCTTAGCGGCTTCAACGCTCAACTTATGACTCCTTATATAGAATTCGTCGAGAAAAGACGGGCGACTGGGCTAAAGTACCAGCAACGCCATCGGAGGCAGTTCTCATACGCAGCCAAGCCATATCAGGCGTGCAAGAGAGGCTCCAAAAAAGGAAACCACTCTGACCTGCTACTGGGGCATGCGAATGCAACTCACTGACAAAGTAATCATTATCACTGGCGGTTGCCAGGGTTTAGGCCTTTCCATGGCTGAGTATTTAGCCACCAAGGGCGCAAAGCTGGCCTTGGTCGACTTGAACCAGGAAAAGCTCGATCTGGCCGTGGCTGCCTGCAAGGCCGTCGGCGTCGAAGCTCGCGCTTATCTGTGCAACGTCGCCAACGAAGAACAAGTGACCCACATGGTCGCTCAGGTCGCCGAAAATTTCGGCGCGATTCACGGCTTGATCAATAATGCCGGGATTCTGCGCGATGGCCTGCTGATCAAGGTCAAGGACGGTGAAATGACCAAAATGAGCCTAGCCCAATGGCAAGCAGTCATCGACGTCAATCTGACCGGCGTATTCCTCTGCACCCGCGAAGTGGCGGCGAAGATGATTGAGCTGAACAATCAGGGCGCAATCATCAATATCTCGTCGATTTCCCGCGCAGGGAACGTCGGCCAGACCAACTATTCCGCTGCCAAGGCCGGTGTCGCCGCAGCCACCGTCACCTGGGCCAAGGAACTGGCACGCTATGGAATCCGCGTTGCTGGCATCGCGCCGGGCTTTATCGAAACCGAGATGACCCTGGGCATGAAGCCTGAAGCGCTGGAGAAAATGACTTCGGGTATTCCGCTCAAGCGTATGGGCAAGCCTGAAGAGATCGCCCACTCGGCGGGCTACATCTTCGAAAACGACTACTACACCGGCCGGATTCTGGAATTGGATGGTGGTTTGCGGATCTGAAGTCAACACAAATCAAATGTGGGAGCGGGCTTGCTCGCGATGAGGTCATGACAGTCACCATCGATGGTGACTGTCACACCGCTATCGCGAGCAAGCGAACGTCGCCCGGCCCTTCCCACACTGGATATCTATAGTTTTGTAGATCGCATTCGCAAGTGAGCTGCTTCATGGCAACTCCTTCGCTTCCCCATCAATCGTCGCTGATGGTGATGTTCGGCATCGCCGGCGTTGCGGCTTCCTGCAAAACAATCCGCGCGCCAACGTGACGAGCCAGTTCCTGATACACCATGGCAATCTGGCTGTCCGGCTCGGCAATGACCGTCGGTTTGCCACCGTCGGCCTGCTCGCGGATGACTATCGACAACGGCAGAGAAGCCAGCAGCTCGACACCGTATTGCGTGGCTAGCTTCTCGCCACCACCTTCACCGAACAAATGTTCGGCATGACCGCAATTGGAGCAAATGTGCACGGCCATATTTTCCACGACGCCGAGCACTGGGATGTTGACCTTGCGGAACATCTCCACGCCCTTGCGCGCATCCAGCAGTGCCAGATCCTGCGGCGTGGTGACGATCACTGCACCCGCTACCGGGACTTTCTGCGCCAACGTCAGCTGGATGTCACCGGTGCCTGGCGGCATGTCGATGACCAGATAATCCAGATCGCCCCAAGCGGTTTGTGTCACAAGCTGCAACAAGGCCCCCGAAACCATCGGGCCACGCCAGACCATCGGCGTGTTGTCGTCGGTCAGGAAAGCCATGGACATGACCTCGACCCCGTGTGATTCGATCGGGATGAACCACTTCTGATCCTTGATCTTCGGTCGGGTACCTTCCGCAATACCGAACATGATGCCCTGGCTCGGACCGTAGATGTCCGCGTCGAGAATCCCGACCTTCGCGCCTTCGCGCGCCAGCGCCAGCGCCAGGTTGGCAGCAGTGGTGGACTTACCCACCCCACCCTTGCCAGAAGCTACCGCTACCACGTTTTTCACATTCGCCAGACCTGGAATCTGCGCCTGAGCCTTGTGCGCGGCAATCACGCTGGTGATTTCGACCCTGGCCGTCGTCACGCCATCCAGACCTTCGATGGCCAGTTGCAGCATCTGCGCCCAACCACTCTTGAACAGCCCGGCGGCATAGCCGAGCTCAAGCTGAACGGTGACACGATCACCCTGGACGTCGATAGCGCGGACACACCCGGCGCTGACCGGATCCTGGTTCAGATAAGGGTCGGTGTATTGGCGAAGGACGGCTTCCACCGCTGCGCGATTGACGGCGCTCATGGGCAACTCCGATAGCAAGACTGAGAAAATCAGGGGGGTATCCTACCTGTTCTGGTCAATGCGTTGGCGATCAAATTGTGGCGAGGGAGCTTGCTCCCGCTCGCCTGCGCAGCAGTCGTAATCCGGCTGACGCATTTTATCAGGAAGAACACGATTGCCAGTTTTGCGGCGGCTTCGCCACCCAGCGGGAGCAAGCTCCCTCGCCACAAGAAACAGGGGTACAGGGTGAAAAATATGCGCCAGCGCTTTATAGTGGCCGACCTCCGTTTCATCAAGTAGCCGAGCCCCATGTCCGAGCCACGCAAGATCCTCGTCACCAGCGCCCTGCCCTATGCCAATGGTTCAATCCACCTTGGCCATATGCTTGAGTACATCCAGACCGATATGTGGGTGCGCTTCCAGAAGCATCGCGGCAATCAATGCATCTACGTCTGCGCGGACGACGCCCACGGCTCGGCGATCATGTTGCGCGCGGAAAAGGAAGGCATCACCCCGGAACAACTGATCGCCAACGTCCAGGCTGAACACAGCGCCGACTTTGCCGCGTTCCTGGTGGACTTCGATAATTTCCACTCGACCCACGCCGAAGAAAACCGCGAGCTGTCGAGCCAGATCTACCTGAAGCTGCGCGACGCCGGGCACATCGCCACGCGTTCGATCACTCAGTACTTCGACCCGGAAAAGAAAATGTTCCTGGCCGACCGCTTCATCAAGGGCACTTGCCCGAAATGTGGCACCGAAGACCAGTACGGCGACAACTGCGAAAAATGTGGCGCGACCTACGCGCCCACCGATCTGAAAGATCCGAAGTCGGCGATCTCTGGCGCCACGCCGGTACTCAAGGATTCGCAGCACTTCTTCTTCAAGCTGCCGGATTTCCAGGAAATGCTGCAGAGCTGGACCCGCAGCGGCAGCTTGCAAGATGCCGTGGCCAACAAGATCGCCGAATGGCTGGACGCCGGCCTGCAACAGTGGGACATCTCCCGCGATGCGCCGTACTTCGGTTTCGAGATTCCCGACGAGCCGGGCAAGTACTTCTACGTCTGGCTGGATGCGCCGATCGGCTACATGGCGAGCTTCAAGAACCTTTGCGCCCGTCGTCCGGAGCTGGACTTCGACGCGTTCTGGGCCAAGGATTCCACCGCCGAGCTGTACCACTTCATCGGCAAGGACATCGTGAACTTCCACGCACTGTTCTGGCCAGCGATGCTTGAAGGTGCGGGCTACCGCAAGCCAACCAGCATCAATGTGCACGGTTACCTGACCGTCAACGGTCAGAAGATGTCCAAGTCCCGCGGCACGTTCATCAAGGCCCGGACCTACCTCGATCACCTGTCGCCGGAATACCTGCGTTACTACTACGCAGCCAAGCTCGGCCGTGGCGTCGACGACCTGGATCTGAACCTTGAAGACTTCGTGCAGAAGGTCAACTCGGACCTGGTCGGCAAAGTCGTCAACATTGCCAGCCGTTGCGCCGGTTTCATACATAAAGGCAACGCCGGCGTGCTGGTGGCCGGTAACGCCGCGCCAGAACTGACCGACGCTTTCCTGGCTGCAGCGCCAAGCATCGCCGAAGCCTACGAGGCTCGCGACTTTGCCCGCGCCATGCGCGAGATCATGGGCCTGGCCGACCGCGCCAACGCCTGGATCGCCGACAAGGCTCCGTGGTCGTTGGCTAAGCAGGAAGGTAAACAGGACGAAGTTCAGGCGATCTGCGCACTGGGCATCAATCTGTTCCGCCAACTGGTGATCTTCCTCAAGCCAGTGCTGCCGCTGTTGGCTGCGGATGCAGAGGCGTTCCTGAACGTCGCGCCATTGACCTGGAACGATCACGCGACCTTGCTCAGCAACCATCAGCTGAACGAATTCAAACCGCTGATGACCCGCATCGACCCGGTAAAAGTACAAGCCATGACCGATGCCTCGAAAGAAGACCTGACCGCCAGCCAGACCGATACCGGCGCGGCACAAGGCAATGGCGAACTGGCCAAGGATCCACTGTCGCCAGAGATCGAGTTCGATACTTTTGCCGCTGTCGATCTGCGTGTCGCCCTGATCCTCAAGGCCGAAGCCGTGGAAGGTGCGGACAAACTGCTGCGCCTGACCCTGGATATCGGTGACGAGCAGCGCAACGTGTTCTCCGGCATCAAGAGCGCCTACCCGAACCCGGCCGAGCTGGAAGGTCGCCTGACCATGATGATCGCCAACCTCAAACCACGCAAAATGCGCTTCGGGATCTCCGAAGGCATGGTGATGGCAGCCGGTCCCGGCGGTGAAGAAATCTACCTGCTCAGCCCGGACAGCGGCGCCAAACCAGGTCAGCGAATCAAGTAAGCTTTTCTGCTCGATCGATCCCACAGCCATGATGTTTCGTGGCTGTGGGATTTTCATATCTGGTCCGCCCTCCTTCCTTGCTAACCTTTAGGTAGACAGACCTGCTCGCTCAACCCGGCACGATCATGACCGACATGCTTCTCACGCTTATCAGCGCTGCCCTGATCAATAATTTCGTATTGCAATGGCCGCTGGGCGTCGATCCGCTGCTGCAGACGAGCCGCGAACCGGGTGCCGAGCGTCGGCAAGTGCATGCCCTGGGCATCGCAACAACCTGCCTGATGCTGGTCAGTTGCGTACTGAGCTATGCGCTCTATCACTACCTGCTGGAACCGCTTGCGCTGACGTCGCTGCGTTTGTTCGTCTTATTGCCTCTCAGCGTTCTGTTGATCAACCCGATCCTGAACCTGCTTTCGCGCGGGTTTCCACAGCTGCCATTCAGCGGTCTCTGGCCTCTGTTGCTGGGCAACGCTGGCGTACTCGGCCTGATTCTGCTCAGCACACAGGACGACAAAGGCCTGGGTTATACGACCGCGTTGAGCCTCGGCGCAGGCTTGGGCTTTTGGCTGGTGTTGAGCTTGTTCAGCGATTTGCGTCAGCGAACCCTCACTAATGATGTTCCGCTACCCTTTCGTGGCTTGCCGATCGAATTGATCAGCGCCGGGTTGATGGCAGTGGCATTTCTCGGCTTCACCGGACTGATCAAAACATGAGTCTGATTCAACGCATCGACGCCCTGTTGCCGCAGACCCAATGCGGCAAATGTGGCCACCCTGGATGCAAACCCTACGCTGAAGGTATTGCCAACGGCGAGGCCATCAACAAGTGCCCACCGGGCGGCAGCGAGACCATTTCGGCGCTGGCGGAACTGCTGAAAATACCGGTTCTGGAACTGGACCCGGAACGTGGCTCCGCCCCTGCGCAAATCGCCTTTATTCGTGAAGCAGAATGCATTGGTTGCACCAAATGCATTCAGGCCTGCCCGGTGGACGCGATTGTCGGCGCGGCCAAACTGATGCACACAGTGATCATCGACGAATGCACCGGCTGCGACCTCTGCGTGGCGCCTTGCCCTGTGGACTGCATTGAAATGCATCCATTGCCGCTGGCCACGGTGCTGCCGATTGTCGGTGGGCTGGCGTTCAGCCTCGAGGAACAACGCGCCCGCACCGAAAAACGCAATCACGCACGCAGTCGTTTCGAACAGCGAAATGCCCGCCTGCGCCGCGAAGAAGAGCAAAAGTTGGCCGAGCGCCTGGCACGCGCCCAGCGCGCGATGCAGCCCAGCGAGGTTTCAGTCGACCCGATCCAAGCCGCCATCGAGCGGGTTCAAGCGCAGAAAGCCGCCGCTGCCGATGCAGCCGTGAAAAAGGCCAAGATTGATTTGGCCATGAGCCGCGCACAGCTGAACAAGTCGCTGAAAGCCTTCGGGCATCCGCCGACCTTTGAACAGCAGTCACAGCTGATCATTCTGCAACGACAGTTCGAGGCCGCAGAACGTGCGCTGGCACAACTGGAGAGCAGTGCAGCACCCGCGCCACAGCCGGCGCCGGGCAAAGATGCCGATCTCAAACGCGCGAAAATCCAATTGGCCATGCGCCGCGCCGAACTGAAAAAAGCTCAAAGCAACGAAGCAACGAGCGAGCACATTGCAGCTCTGCGCAATGCTCTGGCACAAGCGGAGCAGGCCTTGCACCGCGCCGAGAACGCCAGTGAGCAACCCGCGCCAGATCTGATGCGGGTCGAGAAACGGCCCATCGACGACCAGCTTCGGCAGCTGAAAACGGAGTTGGCCTACGCTCGCGCGGATGTCAGCAAGCTTGAGCGACGTCCCGAGACATCAGCAGAACTCATGACCAAGGCTCGAAACCGACTGATCGAAGCCGAGCGTCAGGTAGAAGCCTATGGCGCCTCTTGAAACGGTTGACGAGCGTCTTCAGCAGGCAATGAAACTGGTGCTGCTGGCGACACTGCCGGGCATTTTTGTTTTGCTGTGGTTATACGGCTGGGGCGTGCTGATCAACTTGCTGCTGGCCGGGTCCACGGCGCTGGCCGTTGAGGCCGCCGCCCTCAGTTTGCGCAAACGCCCTCTAAAGCCCTCTCTGAGCGACGGCAGCGCGTTGGTCAGTGCCACCTTGCTGGCACTGGCATTGCCGCCTTATTGCCCATGGTGGTTGACCCTGAGCGCAGCCGCGTTTGCGCTGTTTTTTGGTAAACACCTGTATGGCGGTGTCGGCAAAAACCCGTTCAATCCAGCGATGCTTGGCTATGCACTGGTCCTGGTGTCGTTTCCTCAGCAGATGACTCACTGGCCGACCTCCCATGGCACGGACCTGCTCGGTGGCTTGCAACAGATTTTCGGCTTCAACTTCAGCGGCTCAGCGCCTGATGCCTGGGTCCAGGCCACGGCCCTGGACAGCGTGAGAATTAACAAAAGCCTGACCATGGATGAACTGTTCGCCAGCAATACTGCGTTCGGCCACTGGGGTGGCAAAGGCGCCGAGTGGGTCAATCTCGCATTCCTCGCCGGCGGCGCATTTTTGCTACAACGGCGGGTATTCAGTTGGCACGCTCCGGTCGGCATGCTTGCCAGCCTGTTTGTCATCAGCTTGCTCTGCTGGAACGGCTCGGGTTCCGACTCTCATGGTTCTCCCCTGTTTCACTTGCTGACGGGCGCGAGCATGCTCGGGGCGTTCTTTATCGTCACCGAGCCGGTCTCCGGCGCCAAAAACCCAAAAGCCAGACTGCTGTTCGGAGCAGGCGTTGGCCTGCTGACCTATCTCATTCGAACCTGGGGCGGTTACCCCGACGGCGTGGCATTTTCCGTCCTCTTGATGAACCTCGCCGTGCCCGCGCTGGAACGCCTCTTCGCTTCCCAACCAGAGCCGTCTGCGTCATGAACGGAGCCGTCAGCGCAATGAACAGAAACGTCGGCATACTGATCCTGGTGTTTTTGGCCGGTCTGGGTGGAACCGCGACATTCTTCGTGCAATACGTCGCCGCGCCGCGCATAGCGGCAGAACAACGAGCAATACAAAACCGCAACCTGCTGGAAATGCTGCCCCAAGGCATCTACGACAATCAGCCACTGGACCACCCGCTGTCGCTCACAGACGTAGAGCTTGGCAGTAGCCAATTGCTTGGCGGGTACCTGGCGACTCAATCAGGTCAACCCAGCGCGGTGATTCTGCGCAGTCAGACGACTGGCTACGCAGGCCCTATTGAGCTGTTGATCGGGATCGGGGCAAACGGCAAGCTGCTGGGCGTAAAAACCCTCAAACAGTCAGAAACCCCAGGGCTTGGAGGGAAAATTGCGGCGACCCCGAATCCCTGGTTGCAAAGCTTTTCCGGCAAATCACGCAATGATCCGCCCGACTCGGGCTGGGCCCTTAAAAAGGACAGCGGTCAATTCGATCAGATGGCCGGAGCGACAATTACCTCAAGGTCGGTGATAAGCGCCATTCATGATGCGCTGCGTTATTTCGACGAGCATCAGGCACAACTCACGGGAAAGCCTGCTCATGACTAACACCTCGACACTGCGCAATTCGCTGATGCTCGCGCCGCTGATTGGTGTCAGCGACACCTTGGTCAAGGCCGTCGGTTTGTGGCTGATGTCCATTGTGATCATCGCAATCTATGGCATGACCATGAAAGCGATTCGGACCTGGCTGAGTCCCAGTCTGCGCCTGGCAGCCAATATTGTGCTGGCCGCGACGATCGTCAGTTGTGCAGAACTGGCCTTGCAAGTCTGGACTCTTGAGCTGCATCGAAGCCTGGGCATATATCTTGGACTGATTGCCCTTCAATGCGTGTTGCTCGAACTCAACGGCTTTTTCGAACACAGCCTGATGTCTGAACGCCTGCGACTGTTTGGCCTGTTTGGCGTGCTGTTGATTGCACTGGGCACGTTGCGCGAGGTGCTGGGAACGGGTTCGCTCGGCAGCCATTTGTCGTGGCTGGCCGGATCCGTCGATACTCACTGGCAGCTCTGGCTATGGGCCCAGGATACGGGACCACGCTTGCTCACTCTGGTGCCAGGCGGGTTTATCCTGCTAGGGCTGCTGATCGCTGCGAAACAGGCTTGGGCCGCCTCTTCCAAACCACACTGACTGCCTTCAAGGAAACGCTTTACCCATGAACGCCGCAAAACGTCTGGAAATATTCCGCCGGCTTCACGAAGACAATCCGGAACCGAAAACCGAGCTGGCTTATTCCTCACCGTTTGAGCTGTTGATCGCGGTCATCCTGTCTGCCCAGGCGACGGACGTTGGGGTCAACAAGGCCACAGCGAAACTGTTCCCGGTCGCCAACACACCTGCGGCGATCCATGCGCTCGGTGTCGAAGGGCTGTCGGAATACATCAAGACCATCGGCCTGTACAACAGCAAAGCGAAGAATGTGATCGAAACCTGCCGATTGCTGGTAGAGCGTCATAACGGTGAAGTTCCGCAAACACGCGAAGAGCTTGAAGCACTCCCCGGCGTGGGACGTAAAACCGCTAACGTGGTGCTCAACACGGCCTTTCGCCAGCTCACCATGGCGGTCGACACGCATATTTTTCGGGTCAGTAACCGTACAGGCTTGGCGCCGGGGAAAAATGTCGTCGAGGTAGAAAAACAACTGATGAAGTTCGTGCCAAAGGAGTTTCTGCTCGACTCGCACCACTGGCTCATCCTCCACGGACGCTATGTATGCCAGGCCCGCAAGCCACGCTGTGGCAGCTGTCGGATCGAAGACCTGTGCGAATACAAGCACAAGACCTCTGACGATTGAGCATCCATAGAGTTTGATGATCGATCGATTGAAAAAATCTTTTTTACCCGGCACCGGATTATCGCTATAAGGAGCCCCAATGGCAGTCTTAGCCTGGAGTTAACTTTATGAGCGCTAGTAAAGAGCAACTGGACGTAGAAGACGACTTCACCGCCGTTGAGTCAGAGGATGCCGAGCCTGTGGTGGAGGTCGCGAAGACCAATCTCAGCAAACGCCGCACCATTGACAACCTTTTGGAAGAGCGCCGTCTGCAAAAGCAATTGGCCGATTACGATTTTGACGATTAACACCTAAAAGCCTCCCGAAACGGAGGCTTTTTTGTCGGCTACCCGGGGCACTTGGCCACTGGCTTTTTCGCAGAGACGTCCTGTCGACCGATAGAGCAGTGCTTGGTGCAGCACGGCAAACAATTAGCGTATGCAAGGACACCAAGAGAAAAGCATAGGTTGCGAGCACTCAGGTAGACACAGACAAACCGGTTCAAGGCCGAGCAACGCGTAATACCGTCCCCCTTTCTTGTTGTCTTTAGTGTCGGGATTCAAACCAATCCATTGCGTTGCGCAAGCTCGATCAGGTCAACCAACGAGCGGGCATTGAGTTTTAACAGCAAGCGTGTCTTGTAGGTACTCACTGTTTTGTTGCTGAGAAACATCCCATCGGCAATCTCCTTATTGGTCTTTCCTCGTGCAAGCTGTTGTAACACCATCATTTCCCGACCAGAAAGACGATCCACCATGTCCGCTTCGCTGGCATTTCCCAAACTCGAGCGGACGGTATGCAACGCCTGATTGGGGAAGTAGCTGTAACCGGAAAGTACTGCCTTGATCGCGCTCAGCAGCTCTGTCAGATCCTGTTGCTTACACACATACCCTGCGGCGCCAGCCTGCATACACCGCATGGAAAAATGCCCCGGTGCCTGCGAGGTCAACACCAATACCTTGAAAGGCATTGGGGTTGATGTCAGACGCGCGACAACTTCCAGACCATCAAGTTTTGGAATTCCGATATCCAGAATAACGATATCCGGCAAATGTTCACGAGCCAGCTGCAAGGCATCCACGCCGTTATCCGTCTCCGCAATGACTTCATAGCCATGACGTTCCATCAGCATACGTACAGCAAGACGAATGACGGGATGATCATCCACGATCAGCACTTTATTCATGGGCAAGTCCAATTTTCGCTGTTCGAATTTTTAGAGTCAGCACAATAGCCTAGTCATTTCCCCCTTGGCATGGCGCCCCCCCCACTCACCAGCACCCAGAGAGCATCCCTACAAATAACGCGGATTCGCCCTACAAAAAAGCACTAAAAAGGATGTGTCTTTAAGTTTAATCGCCACGGGCCCTACCTTGAGTCAAAGCTTTTTTGTATCACATGACTATTCGATACACATCGGAACAACCAGAAGAGTACTACACACTATGTTGAGTTCTCGCAGCACAAAACAAACCTGCCAGACATATACTTTCGTTTAACGTCCTCCCTAATTAAAAAAACCACCCACTATCAAACCGAATCTAGAATCACTATAAACAACAAAAGCCCAACAAAAAATCAACCATCAACCTGCACCACGCTAACACTTACCGTCGGAGTCTTTGACCACACTATAAAAACACAACACTCTTAAGTGAGAAGAAAATGAATACACCTCAAAATAAAATAACCAACCCAATGACCATCATTGCCATTTTCGCCGCGCTGACGGAAGCCTCTGCAACCGTATCGCTTCCATTCCTTGACGACGGTGACAGGGATGTCTACGTCTGGTTTTTGATCAGTTTTCCGTTCTGCCTGATACTTCTTTTCTTTGTCACATTGAATTTTAACTACAAATCGCTTTACGCGCCTTCCGACTTCGAGAAAGGAGAAGACTTTATAAAGGTCATCGACGGTGCAACTCGCTCGAGAAAAACTAAAGCCCCACCGTCGAATGCCCCACTCCCAAAGCAACATAACAACACCACAGACAGTGCGGAAAATTTCCACCCACCTGAAAGACTCGTTAAATGCCCGCCGCAGAGTTTTATATTCCGGCAGCACAAGTGCCGCTATTCATACCGCAATGCGCAAGACCCACCGACACCTGTCAACTTACTCACCCATCACGCCATGCAATACACCTTTCATCTACCCCATACACTGCACGGCCTACACATTATTGATACTCGGAGGATAAATACAAAAAAGGACGTTGATACTTTAATCACCGAGATCGGCCAGAAAATACGCAGCACACCAGACGCCCGCGACCTCATCATTTTTCTTGTCAATCAGAAATCGGCCCAGCTTATTAATCAAAACGCGTTCAAAATACTCAATCAAGACAAGACCAAACACTCTTTCTACCTGGTTTACAACTTGAGCGCGCGTACATTGACGCAGACCTGCCAGGCAAATGACTGACACCAGGAAACACGCAATAAGACAACGCGAATTAAGCGCAAGGCGTATGAGGCAGGATAAGAAAAAAAACAGTACACAAAAAAATGGCCCTGCTTATTGCAGGGCCATCTTTTTTACTCACATTCAATCAATCAGAACAATTTCCGACCTTTGTTTGCGGCAATACGCATACGCAACGCATTGAGTTTGATGAAGCCTGCAGCATCCGCTTGATTGTAAGCGCCGCCATCTTCTTCAAACGTCGCAATGTTTGCATCGAACAACGACTCATCGGACTTACGGCCGGTGACAATGACGTTGCCCTTATACAGTTTCAGACGAACCACGCCATTCACGTGTGCCTGAGACGCATCGATCATCTGTTGCAGCATCAGACGTTCAGGGCTCCACCAGTAACCGGTGTAGATCAGGCTGGCGTATTTAGGCATCAACTCGTCTTTGAGGTGAGCCACTTCGCGATCCAGGGTGATCGACTCGATTGCACGGTGAGCACGCAGCATGATGGTGCCACCCGGCGTCTCGTAGCAGCCGCGGGACTTCATACCGACATAACGGTTCTCGACGATATCCAGACGGCCAATACCGTTTTCGCCACCGATACGGTTCAGCGTTGCCAGAACGGTCGCAGGCGTCATCTCAACGCCGTCCAGAGCAACGATATCGCCATTGCGATAGGTCAGCTCAAGATAGGTTGCGACGTTCGGGGCGTCTTCCGGGGACTTTGTCCAACGCCACATGTCTTCTTCGTGCTCGGTCCAGGTGTCTTCCAGCACGCCGCCTTCATAGGAGATGTGTAGCAGGTTGGCATCCATCGAGTACGGGGATTTTTTCTTGCCGTGGCGCTCAATAGGGATGTTGTGCTTGTCAGCGTAATCCATCAGCTTTTCACGGGAGAGCAGATCCCATTCACGCCAAGGAGCAATCACCTTGACGCCAGGCTTCAACGCGTAGGCGCCCAGTTCAAAACGGACCTGATCGTTGCCTTTACCGGTTGCACCATGGGAAATGGCGTCGGCGCCGGTTTCGTTGGCGATTTCGATCAAACGCTTGGCGATCAACGGACGAGCGATGGAGGTACCCAGCAGGTACTCGCCTTCGTAAACGGTGTTGGCGCGGAACATCGGAAACACGAAATCGCGTACGAACTCTTCGCGCAGATCGTCGATGTAGATCTCTTTTACGCCCATGGCTTGTGCCTTGGCGCGTGCAGGTTCGACCTCTTCGCCCTGACCCAGGTCAGCGGTGAACGTCACCACTTCACAGTTATAAGTATCCTGCAGCCACTTGAGGATCACCGAAGTGTCCAGGCCGCCGGAATACGCCAGAACGACCTTGTTTACGTCCGCCATGCCATCACTCCACCGGGTTGTACGGAAAGCCTTCAAGTCTACCGTTCAAACAGGATAATTTACAGAGGCGCGACAGCTTATGACGACGAAGCGACAGATTATGTCGAACGCGCGACGACTACAGCCGTTTCAGGAAGTTGCCGCGGCGTTGCTTGCGGAACTGATCTGTGGGGCGGTTTTTTCGCTGGGTGCAACACGCTCTAGTTGAACATTGACCCGGCGATTCCTGGCCCGATTGGAGGCATTGGTGTTGGGAGCCAAAGGGTAGCGCTCACCGTGGAAACGCATAGTGATTTGCGACTCCTGGATGCCATTGGCCTTGAAGAAGTCCAGCACCGCAAGCGCTCTGCGGCGCGACAGATCGCGATTGGTCAGTCGATTACCACTGTTGTCCGAATGGCCGTCGAGCTCGATGTGATTGACGGTCGGATCCGCTTTGAGGAACGCCAGCATGACTTGCAGCTTGGCCTTGGCCTGCGCATCCAGGTCGATACCGCCGCCTGGAAAACCGACCTCGGCCTGCTTCACTTGTTCGAAGTTCATTGGCAACAGCTTCGCCGTGCACGCTTGATAGTCGCTGTAGGCCTTACTGAACTTGACCGCAAGCAAACGGACTTCAGAAACACCCCCATCACGAGAGTAATGGCGAACCACCGGGCTGCGACCGTCCAGCAGGCCATTAAACAGTCGGCCGGCCTGTGCCTGGGAACTGTTGAACAACACATCACCGCTGCCGGTTCTTACCGAACCCAGATTGATGTCACCGCGCCCCGGCTGCCAAGGCGCAGCGGCCGCCAATAAAGTCGCCGAGCCGCCACTCAGTGCTGAGTTGTAGGCCTTGAGACGGAACGTTGCCTGCTCGCCCGCACGCCGAACGAACTCACCCGAGCCAAAGTCGGTAATGGGTTGACTCAAACGGCACTCGAATTTGTCGCCTTCGACTGTCCACTCGATGCTCTCCAGACGCGTCTGGAAAGTCAGAGCCATCGCGGGCAGGCTGGCAAACACACTGAGCAAGGCTAAATAACGCTGGCGCACGGGAGGCTCCACTGGCTTCTATACAAAAGACCGACACACACGTTTACGGCATATCACTTGTTTACAGCACACCTATGGGATATCGGAAGCTTGCTGCAAAACTTGATAGCGAGTGCCTGAGAGAGTCTTTTCCGGTAGCATTCCCCTCAGTTTGACCCGCCTGGAATCCCCAATGTCCGACCGCCTGACCCTGCTGCGTCCCGACGACTGGCATATACATCTTCGCGATGGTGCTGTGCTGCCCAATACTGTCGCAGATGTTGCGCGCACCTTTGGCCGCGCCATCATCATGCCCAACCTGGTACCACCGGTGCGTAACGCCGCCGAAGCCGATGCCTATCGCCAGCGTATTCTCGCTGCGCGCCCGGCCGGCAGCCGTTTCGAACCACTGATGGTGCTCTACCTGACTGATCGCACTCAGCCTGCCGAGATTCGCGAGGCCAAGGCCAGTGGTTTTGTGCACGCCGCCAAGCTCTATCCGGCTGGCGCGACCACCAACTCGGACTCTGGCGTTACCAGCATCGACAAGATCTTTCCCGCACTTGAGGCCATGGCCGAAGTCGGGCTGCCCTTGCTGATTCACGGTGAAGTCACTCGCGGCGATGTCGATGTCTTCGACCGTGAAAAGCTGTTCATCGACGAACACATGCGTCGGGTCGTGGAGCGCTTCCCGACACTCAAAGTGGTGTTCGAACACATCACCACCCGAGAAGCCGTGCAGTTCGTCAACGAGGCCTCGGCCAATGTTGGCGCAACTATTACCGCTCATCACCTGCTGTACAACCGCAACCACATGTTGGTTGGCGGGATTCGCCCGCATTTCTATTGCTTGCCGATCCTCAAACGCAATGTCCACCAGGAAGCACTGCTCGACGCCGCCACCAGTGGCAGCGAGAAGTTTTTCCTCGGCACCGATTCGGCCCCGCACGCGCAACACGCCAAAGAGGCCGCGTGTGGTTGTGCCGGTTGCTACACCGCTTATGCTGCGATCGAGATGTATGCCGAGGCCTTCGAACAGCGTAATGCGCTGGACAAGCTCGAAGGCTTTGCCAGTTTGCACGGCCCGCGCTTCTATGGTCTGCCGGTAAACACCGATCGCATCACCCTGGTTCGCGAAGAATGGACCGCCCCGACCAGCCTGCCCTTCGGCGAGCTGTCTGTAATCCCGCTGCGCGCTGGTGAAAAACTGCGCTGGCGTCTGCTGGAGAAACACTTGTGAGTGAAGACCATTTCGACGACGAACAAGACGGCCATAACGGTGGTGGCTCTCGCCATCCGATGGCAGCCCGGTTTCGTGGTTACCTGCCGGTAGTCGTCGACGTTGAAACCGGTGGTTTCAACTGTGCCACCGATGCCTTGCTGGAAATTGCGGCTGTCACCATCGGCATGGATGAAAAAGGCTTCGTGTTCCCCGAACACACCTACTTCTTCCGGGTCGAGCCTTTCGAAGGCGCGAACATCGAAGCGGCGGCCCTGGAGTTCACCGGAATCAAGCTCGATCATCCGCTGCGTATGGCAGTCAGCGAAGAGACGGCCCTGACCGATATCTTCCGCGGTGTACGCAAGGCCCTGAAGGCCAACGGCTGCAAACGCGCAATTCTGGTGGGGCATAACAGCAGTTTCGACCTGGGTTTCCTCAATGCCGCTGTCGCGCGCCTGGACATGAAACGCAACCCGTTTCACCCGTTCTCCAGCTTCGACACCGCAACATTGGCTGGCCTGGCTTACGGTCAGACCGTGCTGGCGAAGGCCTGCCAGACTGCCGATATCGACTTCGACGGTCGCGAGGCCCACTCGGCGCGCTACGACACCGAAAAGACTGCCGAGTTGTTCTGCGGCATCGTCAACCGCTGGAAACAAATGGGCGGCTGGGAAGACTTCAACGACTGATCGAGTCGCCTGAAAAAAATCGCGCCCATAAAAAACCCGGCCTCTCCAGATTGTGTGAAAACCTAGCAATCTGCTCTCCGGTTCAAGAAAATGCCCGCATCGCAAGATGCGGGCATTTTTCTTATGCGCTATATCCAAGGTGAAGATCGCTGCCAGGGGGCACTGTTTCCAGT
>NZ_JBLYED010000046.1:0-36055 GCF_048515765.1 Pseudomonas sp. H11T01
ACTCGGGCTGGTCTCAATACTGGACACGATAACCCGGCTTAGCCGCTTAACCTGAACCGCCGTATACGGAACCGTATGTACGGTGGTGTGAGAGGACGGCGGATGTAAATCCGCCTCCTACTCGATTGACGAGTGGCGAAAAATCTTCCCGGTGGCTGAGATAAACCGGAACAAAACAATGCATGCACGCTAAAAAGCGTGCAGCATTTACCGAGCCCTAACCCTGCCAAGTAAAACAATAGAGGGTTTTGTCATGTTCTACGCCTCGACTCTTCGTTTCGATAACCACACCTCTGACACCGGAGGTGCCCAATGAGCACCCAAAGCGCAAGCCTGACGCCGACCATGGCGCAGAAACTTGAACAGACCGCCGAGCGCAAGGCCCTGCGGCGCGCGGCCAGTGCCAGCTTCATGGGCAATTTCGTCGAGTGGTTCGACTATGCGGCCTACGGCTACCTGGCAACCGTCATCGCGCTCACGTTTTTTCCGCAAACCGACAAGACGACCGCGCTACTGGCGACGTTCGCCGTGTTTGCGTTGTCGTTTATCGTCCGCCCGCTGGGGGGACTGGTCTGGGGTCACTTCGGTGACAAATACGGGCGGCGTAGTGCGCTGTCCTGGTCGATTCTGATCATGTCGATCTCGACCTTTTGTATCGGCATCCTGCCGACCTACAACCATATTGGCCTGTGGGCACCGGCCTTGTTGTTGCTGATTCGCTTGTTCCAGGGTTTTTCCGCTTCAGGTGAATACGCCGGGGCATCGGCCTTTCTCGCCGAGTATGCGCCCGAGGGTAAACGCGGTTTGTACACCAGCATTGTCCCGGCGAGTACGGCGGCTGGTTTGCTCTTCGGCGCGGTCTTTGTCGCCGGCCTGCATGCGTGGATGAGTGTCGAGGATCTGCACAGCTGGGGCTGGCGTTTACCCTTTCTGCTGGCAGCGCCATTTGGGCTGGTGGGGCGCTACATCCGCATGAGTCTGCAAGACACGCCCAAGTTCCTGGAGATGGAAAAACGCCTTGAAGCAAAGGAATGCGCAACCCACGCTCCGGTTCGCGAATTGCTGACCGTGCACCGACGCAGTGTGATGATCGGGATCGGCGCGACCTGCCTGAATGCGGTGGCGTTCTACTTGTTGCTCAGCTACATGCCGACCTACCTGTCCACCGAAATGGGCATGAGCGAGAGTGATTCGTTCCTGGCCTCCACGGTATCGCTGGCGACCTACATCGGGCTGATCTTTCTGATGGGCAAACTGTCGGATCGGTTCGGGCGCAAAACCATGCTGCTGACCGCTTCAGTATTGTTCCTGGCGCTGACATTTCCGCTGTTCGGGATGTTGGAGAATCAGCCGCTGATGGTGATTCTGATGATCCAGATTGCTTTCGGCGCGATCCTGGCGATGAACGACGGCACCTTGCCGTGTTTCCTCGCCGAGATATTTCCCACCCGCGTCCGCTTCAGTGGTTTTGCCTTCAGCTTCAACATCGCCAACGCGGTGTTTGGCGGCACCGCGCCGTTTATCGCGACCTGGCTGATTCAAGTGACGGGCAACAAAATGGCCCCGGCCTGGTATCTGCTGGCTGCAGCGGCGATAGCTTTGATTGCCATGTTGGCGAGCCGGGAAACTGCGCATAAGGCCTTGCAGGACTGATCTCCATCCGGTGATCTCAAAGATGCCTTCGCGAGCGGGCTCGCTCCCACATTGAACCGCGTCCGCCTGGACAACACGGTCAACCGTGGGAGCGAGCCCGCTCGCGATGAGGCCATTCAATCAATGCACGGCAGCCACTTGCTTACGCTCGCCAATGGGCGATACGCCGAAGAAACGGCTGTAGCATTTGGAGAAGTGCGCCGGGGAAACGAAGCCGCAGGCGAGGGCGATATCACGTACCTGCGATTCGCTGCGCAGCAATAATTGACGCGCCCGTGCAAGGCGCAATTCCAGGTAGTACTGACTCGGCGTGCGCTGCAGGTGCTTGTGAAACAGGCGTTCGAGCTGGCGCACCGACACCTCGTTCAACCGCGCGAGTTCCTCAAGGCCCACCGGCTCCTCGAGATTGGCTTCCATGATCGCCACCATCTGGCTGAGCTTGGGCTGCGAGGTACCCAGCTTTTGCCGCAATGGCACACGCTGTTGTTCCTGTGCATTGCGTACCCGATCACACAACAACAACTCGGCCGCATGGGCTGCGATATCGCGACCACCAGGTTCGCGGGCGATCAGCTGCAGGGTCATGTCCATGGAGGCCACGCCACCGGAGCAGGTGTAGCGATCACGGTCCAGCTCGAACAGCTGGTTGGAAATGATGATCCCCGGAAAACGCTCTTTCAGTGCTTCGATGTCTTCCCAGTGAATCGTGCAGCGATAGCCCTTGAGCAGATCGGCGCGCGCCAACAAGTGGCTGCCGGTGCAGATCCCGCCCAGTGGTACCTGATCATGCGCCAGCTTGCGTAGCCAATTGAGCAGTGGTCGGCTGCTGTGATTGGAGACGATCGGGTTTGATCCGACAACGAACAGCATGTCGAGTTTGGGTGCATCGGTGATGGTATGGTCAGGCAGGATGCGCATGCCGTTGCTGGCCGTCACCGGCTCCAGGCTGGCGGCGATGATGACCGTGCGGAACATCGGTTTGCGCGCGGCCAGGTTGGCCATGCGCAGTGTTTCCACGGCGGAGGCGAAGCCGATGGTGGTGAAGTTGGGGATAACCAGAAAACCCACGGTTTTCACCGGTCGTTGTTCATTCACCGAACGTCCTGCGGCGGGTTTCGCCACCTGGAGTTTCGCCATTATTACCGCTCCTCAACTGCATCAGTGACATGCTCCGCGGCAAGCTGCCGATACGGGCAACGTCATCTCGTTCTTGTGATTGTAAGCCCTGTTTACAGGCTTCAGGATTTTACACCGAGTGTCCGGTCAATAGACCGTGACGAAAGGAATAGGCACGCAAGATGCCATGAGTCTCGATTGGCTGGAGGGGGGCGTAGAACACGTGGGGAGTAAGGCATGAGTGATCAACAAAAAAAGCCGGCCAGCTCCGTGGTGGAGAGCGGCCGGAAAGAGGTGAACGAGGATGAGTGTTGCTATCGGGGATAGCGCTTTAAGCGTTTTCGGTTCGCGCGATGTCGACGGCTTGCACTGTCTTCTTCCTGGAGTTGAAGATTGCACCCATACAGACGATGGACAGTGTCAGCGCACCCGTCGCAACAACTTCCATGCGATGCTGCGGCAAGATCAGCATGACCACCAGGATGCTCAAGATGCAGGCAATGACCAGGTAGCTGAGCCAGGGGAAAAACCACATCTTGAACGCGATCGGTTGCCGCGAAGCATTCATCTTCTTGCGCAGTACCAGTTGCGAAACAGCGATGACCAGATAGACCAGCAGCGCAACGGCACCGGAGCTGGCCAGGAGGAAGGAGAAGACTTCGTTGGGTGCAAAGTAATTGAGTGCCGTGGTCAGAAAACCGACCGCGGTGCTGGCCAGCACCGCGATATAAGGCACCCCTGAAGACGACGTCTTCTGCAGTACTCGAGGACCATCACCGCGTTTGCTCAGGGAGTAGACCATGCGTGACGCGGTATAGATGGCTGAGTTGAGGCAGCTGGCTACAGCAATCAGCACGACGATATCGACGATCATTTTCGCGTGTGGAATGTTCATCAGCTCGAGCGCCCTCTGATAAGAGCCGACTTCCATGAGCATGGGGTCGTTCCAGGGGACGATGGAGATGATGAGGAATACCGAGACGATATAGAAAATCCCCATTCGCCAGACGACGGAGTTGGTCGCGCGGGTGATCTGTTTGGAGGGGTTTTGTGATTCAGCAGCGGCAATGGTGACGATTTCCGTGCCCATGAAGCTGAACACGGTGGTGAGCATCGCGCCGATGACGGCGGTCATGCCATTGGGCATGAAACCACCGAACTCATGACTTAGTTGAACGACCCCACTCACCGCCGTATCCGGTAATCCGCCCACCAGGGCAAGCGCGCCAAGCGCGATAAACCCCAGAACCGCGATGACTTTGAGCATGGCGAACCAGAACTCGAACTCCCCGTACCGGGCGACACTGAACAGGTTGGTCAATGTCAGCAGGCCGGTGACCGCTATGGCGAACTCCCAGGTCTGAATGACGGGAAACCAGGCGTGCAGGATGGCGGCAGCGGCGATGGCTTCAATCGGAATGACCAGTACCCAGAACCACCAGTACAGCCAGCCGATGGTGAAGCCGGCGCTGCGTCCCATCGCCCGCTCGGCGTAGGTCGAAAACGATCCTGTATCGGGCGACGCTACGGCCATCTCTCCCAGCATGCGCATCACCAGCACGACCAAGGTGCCGGAAAAAATGTACGCCAGGATGGCGGCCGGCCCCGCCGAGGCGATGGCGTGTCCTGAACCGATGAACAGGCCGGCGCCAATGGCACCGGCAATGGACAGCATGGTGACGTGACGCTGCTTGAGGCCTGGGGCCAAGGTCGAGCTGCTGGACATGAGACTTACCCTTCTTATTTTACTTGGGGAGGGTGAAGCAATAACCGTGAGTACTCGTTTCGGCACGTTCGTGTGTTCTTCAGGTGTCCAAATCAAAAGCCTCGCGCACAGCGGCGCTGATGCCAGAGACACAGACTTCGAGAATCAGCTCGCCTTTCTCGCGACTGGAACCTTTAGGGGATGACAGTGTTCCACAGGCCGGCGTGCGCTCGGGAATGATGGGAAAGACGTCGTAAGGCGGGAAGGTGGCGGGAGGATGATCAACCGCACGACTCAGATCGACCTTGTCGGGGTGCAGGGCCAGCATCAAAGAGGTTTCGAAAATTCCGCCATGTTCGATATCCCAGCCGAGGAATCCCTCGGGATATAGCTTTTCGATGACGGCAGGATCGTTGACGAAGTCCCAATAGGACAGCACGACGACCTTGAAGTCACTGATGCCACCGTAGCGAAGCTCCCTAAGGGCAAGGTCTATGCCCTCGACAATGAACATCGAGTTTTCAAAGTGCCCGTTCATCATCACCAGTTTGCGTGCGCCATGGCGTGCAAGTTCTCTGATGATGTCCTGCACGGTATGGGTCAGCGTGGCTCCATCGAGGCTGGTTGTTCCCGGGAAGTGGTTGCCGCCGCCTGATTTCTGCTGAGACTTGTAGCCATAGGCGAGGGCAGGCAAAACCAGGCCGCTGACATTCTGCGCTACCGCCTTGCATATCGCGGTAGGCAGCAGCACATCGACTTCCATGCACATGTGATGTCCATGCTGTTCCAGTGCACCCACTGGCAGAAAGATTGGGCAACCGGTAGCCACCTTCTGCGCATACTCTGGCCAGGTGAGTTCTCCAATAACGACACTGTTGTTCATCTACACAACCTCTGAATGTGATCGACCTGCTGGATTTTTCAAGCGGTGATTGCGGGCGCTTGCCTGTCGACGGGCCACTGCTTTGGATGGCTGGAATCGAAGGTGACGCATAGAGCGATTCGATCAGAAGGAGAGGGGGGCGAGTTGTCTAAATCCGACCCGTAAATGACAAAACACCCTTTGCTTTGGCATTTCTGTCCGGTTAGCGGACATCGGCGGTTTTGTCGCCAAGGAGAGGCTGTGGGTCGGATCTGACAAAGTTCAGGTCGGGCGCGCACAAAAAAGGGTGATGGCGACCTGCTGCAATGCATCGAGCCAGCTGATGGTGTGTGTGGTTGGCAGCGAAATCAGGCAGGAGCCAAAAGCAGAGCGACGAAAGGAACAGAGGTTCTTTCCATCACCCAGGCGAGACAATAATGAAAAATCGCATCGACCTTTCACGCCGTACATTCCTCAAGACCTCCAGCATCCTGGCAGGCACCGCAGCGCTTTCTGGTTTGCTGCCCTTGAGAAGCTTCGCCGCAGCGGAAAAAGAACTGGTCATACTCGCATGGGCCGGACACGCAGAGCCGGACATCGTCGCTGAATTCGAGCGCAAATATGGGGTCAAGGTCCGGGCCAAGTACTACACCGGCGGCGACAACATGCTGGGGTTGATCTCACAGTCCCCGCCTGGCACTTTCGACCTGATCCTGTCCGACGCCGAATATGTCCAGCAACTCAATGCCGCTGAGTACATCGAGCAACTTGACCCCGCTGACTACCCCTTCGATGACTTCTACCCAGAGTTCCAGCATTTTCCCGGCCACTGGCAGGGGGACAAGCTCTACTCGGTCCTGATTCGCTTTGGCTTCCTCGGCATTGCCTACAACACCCAACTCGTTCCCGAAGCCAAGGTGCACAGCTATGACGTGTTCTGGGACGAAAGCCTCAAGGGCAAGGTTGGACACTTCGACTGGCACCTGCCGAATCTCGGACAGATCAGCTTGATGAATGGCAACGCGCGCCCGTACGACATCGATACCGCGCACTGGCAAACGGTGCAGCAGAAGATGATGAGCCTGCGTCCGCAGATCGGTGGCTTCTTCGATTATGGCGGAACCTTTTCTTCACTGAAAAATGGTCAGATCCATGCCATGTGCGGCATCGGCGACTGGATCACCGGTGTCTTGCAACGAGCCGGCGCACCGGTGAAAACCGTATTGCCGAAGGAGGGCGGGTTGCAATGGACGGAGTCTTACTGCATCGCTAAAAAAGCACACAGCCCGGAGCTGGCGAAGAAGTTCATCCAATACATCACTTCACCTGATGGCCAGGTCAAGTCGGCGAAGATGGCCGCTTATCCAGCGCTGATCCCGAGCAAAAAGGGATGGGAACTGCTGAACCAGACCGATCCCGCCGAGGCGAAGCGCCAAGGCATGCTGCTCGGCCAGCACAACGTCATGGATGACATTCGCGATGGTCGTATCAAGTACCGCGAACTCCCGGTCCGGCAGAGTCTGGATGAGTGGAATGACTTCTGGTCGCAATACAAGGGTGCTTGACAAGACGAGTGGAGGTGGTCGCTATGATTTCAGACAAGTTGAAGACTTCACCGTCAGTACTCTCCGGTAATGCAGGTGCCCGAACAGAGCGCCGTTCAAGGAGGGTGTGGCGCTTGCCCTGGTTTGGCCTCTGTTTCTCGATGCCTATCCTGATCTGGCAATTGATTTTCTTCGTATTTCCGCTGGCATTTCTGGTGGCCATCAGTTTTTGGCTTGTACGTAACTTCCGGATGGTGCCGACGTTCGAATGGCTTAACTGGAGCTACATGCTCAGTCGCGCCTTTTTTTGGGACGCCTACGTCCATACACTCGCCATGGCGGCGGGTGCCACTGTGCTGGTCAGCCTGGTGGCCTTTCCCTGCGCTTATACAATCGCCTTCAAGTTTCGCGAGTCGGCAAAGCAGCTGCTGGTGTTGCTGCTGGTCACTCCGTTCTTCACCAGCTACCTGGTGCGCACCTATTCATGGCAGGTGTTCCTCAGCGATAACGGCATCTTCAATGCCGCGCTCGGTCTGCTTGGGCTGGAGCCGTTTGCCATGCTGAATACAGCGTTCGGTACTTATATTGGCTACTTCACGCTGTGTCTGCCATTGGTGGTTTTGCTGCAACTGTTCAGCCTGATGTACATCGATCGTTCGTTGATCGAGGCGGCGCACAACCTCGGCTGCGGACGATTGCGAACGGTGCTGCTGGTGGTGGTGCCGTCGGCGCGGATCGGCATCGTGGTTGCGGCGCTGTTCTGCTTCATCCTGACCTTCGGCGACTTTGTCAGCCCGCTCTACCTGGGTGGTGGTCAACCGCCGACCTTGAGTACGCTGATCACTGACACCACCAAGTCCGGCCAGCAATGGCCACGCGCTGCGGTGATCGCAACGATGATGATTGTGACGTTGCTCATCGCGGCTTTTGGTGCGGTTCGCTTCGCTTACCGGAGGCGCACATGAACGAGCATCGGTTGATTAACTTCTTGCTTCGCAGCTTTGTCGTAATGGTGTTCCTCTTCATCTTTTTGCCGATTGCCGGCAGCTTCGTGTTCTCGTTCAACATTGACCGTTTCCCTTCCTTGCCACTGGGCGGTTTCAGCCTGCACTGGTACGAGATGATCGCCAGCGATCCGGCGGTCTGGCAGGCATTCAGGAACAGCCTGACGGTGGGTGTGGTCGTGTCGCTGGTCTCAACCCTGCTTGGGTTTACGGCGGCTTACACAGACTTCCGTTACCAGTTCTTCGGCAAGTCGATCTACATGGCGCTTGCGCTACTGCCGCCCACCATTCCGGTGGTGATCATGGGGCTGGCGATGCTGGCTTTCCTGTCGCGGGTCGGGCTTTCCGGCGAGATCTACGCGGTGATGATCAGCCATATCGTAATGTGCGCACCGTTCGCAATGGCGGTCATCAGGATGCGCCTGGCGCAGATGGATCCGAACATTGAGGCGGCGGCCTGGAACCTGGGGGCCAATCAATGGAAGGCCATGCGTTATGTGATCCTGCCATTCACGGCGCCGAGCATTTTCGCCGCGCTGTTCGTGACCATGGCCGTTTCCTTCGATGAGTTCGCTGTCGCCTGGTTCGTGTCGGGGCTTAACGAAACGGTGCCCGTGCGCATCCTCAATACGCTGCAAGGGCAGGTGAGCCCGACCATCAACGCGATCGGCACCATCGTCTTTATCACGACCATGACCCTGGTGATCCTCGCGCAACTGCTGTTGATGCGGCGGCGTAAGCCCGCCAGTGCCTGATACCACACTGACAATCATCCGAACACGAAGGATTCAGCCATGACTCAACCGTTGGTGGTATTCGACAACGTGGTTAAACATTTCGGTAGCTATCAGGCTGTAGAGCGTATGAACCTGGAGATTTACAAAGGTGAGTTCGTCGCGATCATGGGGTCGAGCGGCTGCGGCAAGACCACAACGCTGCGCATGCTCGCGGGGCTGGATAAACCCAGTGAAGGCGAAATTCGTCTTAACGGTGAGCGCATCAATGATCTCTACTCCTGGGAACGGGAGACGCCGCTGGTCTGGCAAAACCTGGCGCTGTTCCCGTTTCTTAACGTGCTGGAGAACGTCGAGTTCGGTCTGCGAATGAGAGGGATGGCCAAGGCTGAGCGACGCAAGAAGGCGCTACTGTGGCTTGAGCGGCTTGGATTGGAGGAGTTCGCCACTCGCGATATAAGCCTGCTCTCCGGTGGTCAGCGGCAACGCGTGGCGTTGGCGCGCTCGTTGGTCACCGAACCGCCGATCCTGCTGCTCGACGAGCCCCTGAGCGCCCTGGATGCTCATCTGAGTGTGCGCATGCAAGGCGTGCTGACTGGACTGCAGAAGGACCTGGGTATCACCTTTGTCTACGTCACTCACAGTCAATCCGAAGCCTTTGCAATGGCCGATCGTGTAGTGATCATGAGTCGAGGCCGGGTCGAACAGATCGGCTCGCCGCAGGAAGTTTTCCTTGAGCCTCACAACCGCTTCGTTGCCGAGTTCGTTGGCGGTAAAAATATCCTTAACTGCACTGTCGTTGGCTTCGACGATAGCGGGTTGGTTTGCCTCGATTCGGAGCACGGTGGATTCCTGGCGCGGCTGCCGGAGGGTAAAACGGTTGTTCCCGCTGAGCGCGTTACGGTCTGCGTAAGCGCCGAGCATATCGACCTGACCGCGCAGCCTATGCGACGCAACCGGCTGAACTGCACCGTCGTCGGTGAAGAGTTCATCGGTTCGATGGTCAACATTTATCTCGAAGCCAGCGGCGGGCTTGAGTTGCAGGTGCAGAAACGGCATGCCGATTACAACTTGCTTGGCGTGCACTGCGGGCAAAAAATCTTCGCCGAGTGGGATGGCGCGCATGCGCTGATTCTGCGTGGGGACTGACCTTGGCAACCTCGATCGACAGACTCGCAGCTTTATAAAGTAGTCGAGGGCAGGGGACAGGTTATCGAGTGCAGTGGTGCCGGTACTATCACGCCCACTGCGCTTGTGTCGCGAGCCCGAACAACTCACGCAAACCACTGATACCCAGCTTGGGGTATGGACGTTTGATGTATGTCGCAGCGCTGAGGGGGCGCACGCCCAGTTGTTCGGCAATGTCTTGCACTTCAAGGCCGGTCATCATTAAGCGCAACAGTTCCTGTTCATGCAACGTCAGCTCCACGTGCTGCTGTCTTATCAGGCTTTCCGTCAGTAAAAGTGGCAACTCGTTGGCTTGCAACCAGGCGTGATAATGCAAGCGCACCACTTGAATCAGCAGTGGGCCAATGGTTTGCAGGTAACTATCCGGCCGGCATCATTGGCAGTCAGCAACTCGGGTTCTTCGAGGGTAATTTTGGTCCATGAAATGGATTTCCCCTACTTTTCCCCCCACAAAAACGTCGGCTCTTGATGGCCGTCACTGGACTCTCGTAGAGCAGAACACCGCTGGAGCTCAAGTAAATACTCGCTTGTGAAAATCCAGAGGAGGATTTTCGAAGCTTTCAAGAAGTATGAAAAAGGAGATGGGGTGCTAGGGGTCGAGTGTTCGAATCACTCCGTCCCGACCATTGTGAGAAGGCATGCCTCGGTTTACTACGGAAATCACCCCCTAGGTTGCTTGATAGCCGCAAGACAAGCTTCAGGGGCTGCTTGTCCATACGTACCTCACTAAAAGTAGACATCTACCGGAGTGAACTTCACATTACGGCGATGTTGATTCGATCAGGAGGAGGGCGCTGCTACTGCTGCGAACGTCTCTACAGACTGCATCGAAATGGTAGATGTCTTTCGCCAATAGGCTTCGAACTGCACATCGTCAGAAGCAAAGCTGGAAAGGAGTGACGGGGCCTTTGGTGATCGCGGTTCGCCATAGGACGCCATCACCGAACTGAGCTGTTCAAGGGGTTAGCGTGTGGCTAACTGAGACCCAGTTACTTGCGCCTCGACTGACAACTTGACTGTCTCTACCCCGCTTTTTTGTGCCTGTCGTTGCCTCCCCGGCAGGAGGCAACGAACTCACCCAATGCTATGGCTGACGTTTACGCCGTACCAGCCAAAGCACCAACAGGATGAACACAATGACACCCACTGCAATCGCGCCCTGGGCCAAGGCGGCCAGGTGCGACGCCGGCCCACCGGCCCGCAGCTCTTTGACCTGGGCCGCACTGACTTTGACGTCAGCGTTGCCGTAGTGAGCGGTCAGGTAGGTGGCCAGTGTTGCCACCTGCGGGTCGCTCAGGGTTCTGGCGAAGCCCTGCATCCTGATGTCCTGACCATCGGCGCCGCGCTTGACGCCGTCCAGGATCACCATCACCAGATTGTTGGTGTTGCTGCGTCCAACCGCAGTGTTGTGCGCGAGCGACGGTAGGCCACCCTCGAAACTGCCTTGCCCCTGAGCCTGGTGACAGGTACTGCAATGAGCATCGTACAGCTGGGCACCGCTCATTTTGTCGTCATCAGCCGGCAAGGCCACGCCGCGGATGCTTCCCAGCTCGTCGGTCTTTTGCCCCAGGGCATAAACCGGCTTGCGGTCCGCCGCCGCTTGTTGCGCAGGCACCGTCTTCAGGTAGACAGCAATGGCCTTCAGGTCGCTGTCGTCGAGGTGTTGCAGGCTGTGGTCCACCGCTTCGGCCATCGGCCCGGCCGCCTGGGCCTTGCCCAGCGCTTCACCGGTTTTCAGGTAGGCGACCAGCTCGGCATTGTCCCAACCACCAATGCCACTGTTGATGTCCGAAGTGATATTCGGTGCATACCAGGTGCCGACATCACCGCCCGCCAGTTCTTTTGACGACACCTCAGCCATCATCAGGTTGCGTGGCGAATGGCACGTGCTGCAGTGGGTCAACCCTTGAGCCAGGTAGGCACCCCGGTTCCACTCTGCATCATGCGACGCATTGGGCACGAAGGCCTTATCGTCGAGAAACAGCAGGTTCCACGCAGCCATGGAGAAGCGAATGTTGAACGGAAACGGCAGAGCGGTCGGTTTGGCCGGCGTATTCACGGGTTCCACGGCGTTCATGAAGTAGGCATACATGGCCTTGATGTCTTCATCGCTCACTTTGGCGTACGAGGTGTAAGGCATGGCGGGGTACAAGTGCTTGCCATCACCGCGAATGCCCTTGCGCAGGGCATCACTGAACTGCTCCAGGGAGTAATTGCCAATGCCCGCTGTTTTCGACGGGGTAATGTTGGTCGCGATGATGTCGCCAATCGGCGTGGGCAGCGCCAGGCCGCCGGCAAACGGCTTGCCACCGGGCACGCTGTGACAGGCGACGCAGTCACCGGCGGTCGACAGGTACTTGCCACGCTGAATCTGCGCGTCGTCTGCCGCACTGGCGTTCAGCGCAGCCAGCATCAAGGCCACAAGCGTAGTGATTTTCCAGTTCATGGGTCAGCCCCGCCCTTGTTCAGTGACAGACTCGAACGGCGAAACCCGCGCAATGACCCGATCCGGCAGGATGTGGTGCGCCGTGCGCAAGGTCAGTGCCGCGGCGGTCAGGGTCGAGTTCATGGTGGCGGCCGTTGGCATCACGCCGGTGCTGCAAATGAACAAGTTGTCGTGATCATGGGTACGACCGTAACTGTCGCAGACCGAGGTCTTGGGATCGTTGCCCATACTCATGGTGCCGGTGATGTGCTGGTTGTTGGCAAAATTGCCTTCGGCGCTGTAGCGCAGATTGGTCCCGCCCATAAGTTCTGCAATGCGGGTGAAGTCTTTGTGCGACTGCGCCGCGCCTTTGCGGGTGTACTCGTGGATGGCGTAATTGACCTTGGGCTTGGGCAGTCCCAGCTTGTCTTTCTGATCGCTCAGGCTGATGCGGTTCTCAGGGTCAGGCAGCACCTCCAGCACATCCTTGAGGCTCATTTCAAATGCCGCGCGGTGACGAAGCTGTTTCTCGAATTCCGTGCCATACACCCCGGCTGCAATGAGCGCGTCGGTGGCACTGTTGACCCGGGAGATGTTAGTGAAATCCAGGCGATAAGGTGCATGCTCCGAACGGAAGGCGCCATCGCGCATGGTATTGATCGAGCTTGGGCTTTGTGGCCCCCGGCCCAGCCACAACTCTTCATCGGCATCGAAGGTAATGGACGTGCTCGGGTGGTCCATCAGGTTGCGACCGACCATGCCGGAGCTGTTGGCCAAACCGTTGGGGTACTTGTCGCTGGCCGACATCAGCAACAGTTTCGGGCTTTCAATGCCGTTGGCGGCAAGGATGAACGTCTTGCCGGTGACGCGGTGCGATTGCTTGTCGGGGTCATAGTAGTGCACGGCCACAATATGGCCTTTGTCATCATGTTCGATGCGATAGACCACGGCGTTGATCTGCAACTTGGCGCCGGCGTCTATTGCGGTCTGAATGGCAATGCCGCCGTGGTATTGCGCGTCGATCGGGCAGATTGGCTGACAGCTATTGTTGCCGCAACAGGCCGGACGACCGTCATACGGGCGGCTGTTGCGTCCGGTGGTGTTGCCCACGACCGCGTAAGTCGGTGCCAGACGCTCGCGGATGCGCCGCATGGCGTAGGGCTCAGTCACCGGCTCCATCGGGAACGGTTTACTGCGTGGTGAGCCCGTGTTTTCAGCCCCCGACACACCCCAGATTTCTTCCGCTTCCTGATAGAAAGGGTCGAGCTCTTCGTAGGTCATGGGCCAGTCGACGCCCACGTTGTACAGGGTCTTGATGCGCATGTCGCCCGGCACCACGCGCCAGGCCTGGGCCGCCCAGTGCCAGGACGTGCCACCGACGCCGCGGATGTATTCCGCCGGGTACGGGTAAGGGCCGTCCTGGACCAGGTAGCCATTATCCACCGGCTTGTAGACCGGATGAGGCGCCCAGTCGCTGCAAGTGTAGGGCGACATCCAGTCACTCTTGCGCGTGGAGTTGCGAAAGGCCGCGACAATACGGCCTCGCTCGATGGGCCCACCCGCTTCCAAAATCAGCACCGAAGCGCCTTGCTTGAGCAGATGGGTCGCGGCCATGGAACCGCAGACCCCCGAACCGATGATGACGATGTCCGCGGACAGTTGATCAGACATTTGTCACCTCGACGATTGGATGGCTTGCCCAGCTTCCGTAAGGACCGTAGGCGTAGGTAGGCGGCTTGAGGACATCGGCGACCATCACTGCATTGAGCGCATATTCGTAGGCCAGGCAGCGAGCCTTGACACCGCTGCCGACCACGCCCATGAACCAGGCCATTGCGATCTGGCGTGGCACGGCGGCCAAGGGTGACTTCTCGTCATCCAGGGTTTTCTGCAGCTTTAATGGGTCTAAGTGTCGCTCATTGATCAGCGCCAGTAAGCCTTCCACTCCTTTGGCGAATGTTGGGTCATCGGCTGTGAGTGCCTGATACAGGTTGTTTGCCAGGTCTTTATCCAGACTCTGACGGCCAGCAATAATCGCCGAGACCGCCAAAAACGCACCTTGCTCTTTACTGTCGATCGGTGCAGCCAGTGCAAAAGGAATCAAGGAAGCGGTATAGGCGCTCAGCAGCCCTTTTAGCAGGGTTCGCCTTGTCGGCTTCAGCCCGTTGGCATTATTTATTTCATTCAAGCTATTCATGGTCTGTCCTGTAGTCACAGGTTATCGTCAGGTGTCGCGCTGTGCACAAACGTCGGTCGGCGGTTTAAAACACGGTATTGACCGTCAAGCCCACAACAGTGGCGTCATCCACTTCATAGACTCCGCCTGGATTGGCCAGGTATTGAATGTTGGGACGCACCATCAGCCACGGCGTCAATCTGAAGTCGTAATGGATCTCGGCGGCATACTCGGCATGCTGAACGGGTTGAAACGCGGGATCCTGATAATCAGTGAGGTTGTTGATCTGGTTGTGCAGCTGCTGATTTTTCGACAGCGCCGGGTTGACGTGCATCTCACTGATACCCACCGCGAAAGCGTCTTGAGGTCGAGCATCAAAAGGACCTGCATAGATGGCGCCGAGCTGGGCCTGCCAATCGAGGGTGCTACTGTTTTTATCGTATTGCGCATAGTGGGCGAACAGGCTCAGACCGCGCTTGGCATCGCCCCCGACAGTCGTGATCTGTTGGCGTGCATAGGCGTACATGCCGTACCGGCCATCATGTTGATCGGCAGGCTGGCCGCTAAGCTGTTTGTCATTGCCATTGACGTCTTCAAGCACGTCGGCGGCCGTGGCGCTGTTCCAATAAGTGCCCACCATGTATTTGCCGGCCATCCCGGCATCACCCAACATGGGCGTCCAGCCAACTTCCCCGACATAGGTATTGCCTAGGCGGCCCGAGGTATTCATTTTGAAGCCGTTGTTGCTATCGAGCAGGGTCGGGTTGTATTCGTAAGCCCCCACTTGAGCGTAGATCTCAGGGGTGAAGTTGACTTTGACGCGCCCCCCCCACTGGCTGACCGGAGAGTTGAACCAGACCGTTGCGCCATGGCCGACCAGGCCGCCGCACAAGGAGTTGTTCTGGAACACGCAGCCCGTGGCATCGAAGTCGCTGCCAATCGGCAATCGACCTACTTTGATATCGAGCACATCGTCAAAGAACTTTTGCTGATACGCCAATGTGGTAATACGCCAGGTTTGACCTCGCCCAAAGTTCTCCTGAACCGAGGAGCTGATGGTTCCAGTACGAGGGTCGGTAAGCCGATCATTGGTGATATCTCGCCCACTGCGCTCGGTGATCTGGAGTAGGAAGTTGGCCTCATGCCAACCTAAAACTTTTTCAAGATCAATGGCACCGCCCAAATTGAATTGGTCGGTGTAGCGCGCGGTATGGTCGTGATCAAAACCGCCGTGGAGATTGGCAGCGCTTTCCGACTGATAGCTGAACTGGAAGTCGTAACCCTTGTCGAGCAACTCTGTTCGAAGGCCACCCCAGTCGCCCGTCATCCAGCGTGACGATGACGAAAACATCGGTTCATCCGACCAGGCACTCGTTGCCAAACCACTCAGGACAAATCCCGCGGCAGCTGCGGTAATAAATACCGTTCTCATTTAAGGCATTCTCCTACATGTTTTTTTAGCAATGAGCTTCGTACGCAGTTGAGGAACGCGCATCGGAGCGAAGGAAATTATAACAAGATGCGTAGCTAACTATCATTATTTACAATTCCCGTGCCTATGAACGACGATCCTCGGGGACAACCTATTTTCAGCTTTCGGACGGAACCTAGTGGTAGCCATCCTCATGGGTGACCTTGCCGCGGAACACGTAGTAGCTCCAGAAGGTGTAACCCAGGATGAACGGGATGATGAACAGCGTACCCACCAGAATGAAGCCTTGGCTTTGCGGCGGCGAGGCGGCGTCCCAGATCGAGATCGACGGCGGCACGATGTTCGGCCACAGGCTGATGCCCAGACCGCTGTAGCCGAGGAAGATCAACACCAGGGTCAACAGGAACGGCGTGTAGTGCGCACGACGGGCCACCGCCTTGAGCAGGCCATACAGCGACACTAGCACCAGCAGCGGCACCGGCATGAACCAGAGCAGGTTCGGCATGGTGAACCAGCGAGCCGCAATCTCGGCGTGGGCCAGCGGCGTCCAGATGCTGACGATACCGGTCACCAGTAGCAGCGCCAGGGCCAGCGGCTTGGCCAGCTTGTGCATGGCCTCCTGCAGGCTGCCTTCGGTTTTCATTATCAGCCAGGTGCAACCGAGCAAAGCATAGGACACGATTAGGGCCAGTCCGCAGAACAGCGAGAACGGCGTCAACCAGTCCAAACCACCGCTGGCATAGCTGCGGTTAACCACCGGGATGCCGTCGATGAAGGCCCCCAGCGCCACGCCCTGGAAGAACGTCGCCACCAGGGAGCCACCGATGAAGGCCTTGTCCCAGAGATGGCGTTTGTCATCCCTGGCTTTGAAGCGGAACTCGAACGCCACGCCGCGAAAGATCAGCCCGATGAGCATGAAGATTAGCGGCAGGTACAAGGCCGAGAGCACGACCGAATAGGCCAGCGGGAAGGCCCCGAACAACGCCGCGCCGCCCAGTACCAGCCAGGTTTCATTGCCGTCCCAGACCGGGGCGACGGTGTTCATCATGACATCGCGGTCGCGGTCACCCTTGATGAACGGGAAGAGAATCCCGATCCCGAGGTCGAACCCGTCCATGATCACGTACATCATGATGCCAAAGATGATAATCACGGCCCAGATCAGTGGAAGATCGATACCCATGACTCAATTCCCCTCGTTCAGGCGGTCGCCGGGGCCGGCTTCGTTGATATCGTCGGCGGCTGACAGTGGTCGCGCAGGTGTGCGTTTCTTGCCTGGGCCACCGTGAGTTGGTTCCGCGCCTTCGTGGGTTTTCGGCCCCTTGCGCACCAGGCGCATCATGTAGCCGAAGCCCGTACCGAACAGCGCGAAATACACCACGACGAACAGGATCAAAGTTAGGCTCATCTGTCCCACGCTCTGCATGGACGAAGCATCCGCCGTGCGTAGAAGACCATAGACCACCCACGGTTGACGGCCGACCTCGGTGGTAATCCAGCCGGCGAGCAAGGCGATCAGGCCTGACGGCCCCATAAACATGGCCAGGTAGAGGAACATGCGATTGGTGTAGAGCGAACCGCGCAGGCGCAGCCAAGCACTCCATAATCCGGTGGCGATCATCAACATGCCCAGGCCGACCATGAGGCGGAACGACCAGAACACGATGGTCGAATTCGGCCGATCCTCAGGTGGGAATGACTTCAATGCCGGGATCTGTTTGTCCAGGCTGTGGGTCAATATCAGGCTGCCCAGGTAAGGCACTTCGACCGCGAAACGTGTCCTCTCAGCCTTCATGTCGGGCCAGCCGAACAGGATCAGCGTGGTCGGCTCATTGCCGATATTTTCCCAGTGACCTTCGATAGCGGCGATTTTCGCCGGCTGGTGTTCAAGGGTGTTGACGCCGTGGGCGTCACCTACTACTGCCTGGATAGGGGCAACGATCAGCGCCATCCACATGGCCATGGAGAGCATCTCGCGGATCGCCGGATTGTCCCGGCCACGCAGCAGGTGCCAGGCGGCGGAGGCACCCACAAAAAACGCCGTGGCGACGAATGCTGCAATCGCCATGTGCGCCAGGCGGAATGGAAACGAGGGGTTGAAGATCACCGCCAGCCAGTCGATAGGGATAACCCGGCCGTCGACGATTTCGTAGCCTTGTGGGGTCTGCATCCAGCTGTTGGAGGCCAGGATCCAGAAGGTGGAGATCAACGTACCGACCGCGACCATCACCGTGGAGAAGTAGTGCAGGCCGCGACCGACTCGGTTCCAGCCAAACAGCATGACGCCGAGAAAACCGGCTTCGAGGAAGAACGCCGTCAGCACTTCATAGGTCAACAGGGGGCCCGTGATCGCACCGGCGAAGTCGGAAAAACGACTCCAGTTGGTACCGAACTCATACGCCATCACCAGGCCGGACACCACGCCCATGCCGAAGTTGACGGCGAAGATTTTTGACCAGAAATGGTACAGGTCACGGTAGGTGTCGTCCTTGGTCTTCAGCCACAGGCCTTCGAGCACTGCCAGGAAACTGGCAAGGCCGATAGTGATGGCAGGGAACAAGATGTGAAACGAAACGGTAAACGCGAACTGCATTCGGGCGAGATCTAGTGCCTCTAAACCAAACATACATTCGACCTTGACACGTCAAGTTACAAGTAACAATAGTCCAAAATGCAGCGGCTGCACTTTTATGGAAAACTGAAAAGTGCGCAGAAACCTGAACACCTGGTTGAGCCAGACGCTCACAATAATGTGAAGGCCGTGGTTCGAAGTCCCCCTTTTTTTGTAGATGTCCGGGTGTTGGGCCTGTCACGGATGGTTGCCGGCGACATCCCTTTGCACAGCCGTATCGATACTCACCACCACCGACATCCCCGGCCGCTGCCGCTCACTCTGCTCTTGACCCGCATCAACCGTGATCCGCACCGGCATCCGCTGGGCAATCTTGACGAAGTTGCCGGTGGCATTGTCCGCCTGCAACAGACTGAATTCGGAGCCAGTGGCCCGTGAAATCCGCTGTACCCGGCCATGGAATTTAAGGTGATTGAGGGCGTCGACGGTAAACGTGACTGGCTGGCCGACCCTCACGTTATCCATCTGGGTTTCCTTCAGGTTGGCGATCACCCAGCGCTGGCTTGGCACCAGCGCCATCAACTGTGCCCCGGAATTGACGTAGGCCCCCAGCCGCACGCCGATCTGTCCGAGCTGGCCGTCCCGTGGCGCAATGACTCGGGTATCGGACAGGTCGATCCGCGCCAATTGCACCGCCGCTTCCGCGCTGGCGACCGCCGCCCCAGGGAGCCGCGATTGACGATCACCGTCTGCAAGTCCTGTAGCGTCTTTGTCCAGTCAAGGTCGGAATACCTTCTGCACAAGCGAGAAGGCCAATGCAAGACACCCGATCACGGTAATGACAGTGAAGTACTCGATGCTCGCCATCAGCGACGATTGGGCGCTGATGGTCTGGGACACTTGCGCAATAGCCATCTGCGCCGCCTTGGCGGATTCATAGCTTTGCGAGAAGAAATGACCAAGTTGATGGGTGTATTGCAAAAACGCGGGGTCATCGGATTTCAACCTGACGTTCAAGGCATCGTATTGAACAGTGCTGCGCCACTGCATGAAAATGGTCGCCAACGCGGTTCCGGTTGCGGTAGCGATCTGTCCTGCCATGTTCTTGATCTGCTGAGCGTTGGTGAACAACGCATCGTCGTGGCCGACGTCTCTGAATGTTTGAGTCGCCGCGGTGGCCAGCAGGAGCATCACGAAGCAGCCGTTGAGGAATAGCGCCGGCAGTATGTTCTCCCACATTTCGGCGCTGGGCGTGATGATGGACAGCAAGTAGCTGAAGGCAATCAGCGAAAGAAAACCGGCGATGAAGAATTTCTTCGGTGCCGGGTATTTGGGCAGGATCTGCGCCATGATCAGCCACGCGACCAGCGTTCCGAACAGCCCCAGGGATTGGTAATGGCCCACGGTTTCCCAGGAGTAACCCAGCCCTGACTGGAGGAAATTCGGCAGCACATAGTTGTTGGCGCCGAGAATCAAATAGCTGAAGCAGTAAAGCGCAATGCCGAACAGATAGCGCTGATTGACGATTTCATGAATCTTGAGCAGCGGTGAGGGATGCTTTCTTTCGATCAGGAAAAATGAGGCCATTGCGAACGCAGACAGCAAGCCGAAGATGACAACAATCGTTGTCTCGTCGTAAAAGTCATAATAAGAGCGTTGCAGTACGTACAGCACTGAAAAGGAGCTCAGAGCCAGTAGCAATATACGCCCCACGCTGGTGCTGGTTCGGTCCTCCACCGGGTGTGGGTCGTTTGGCAGGAAGCGCAGGCTGAGAAACGCGACAACGATGGTCATCGCAATCAGAATCCAGAAAATGGCTTGCCAAGTGCTGTAGGCCACTACCAGCGAAGCCAACACCGGCGCCAGCGTCGTGCCGAGCGCCAGGCCAGTGGCAAAGGCTTTTACTCCAGTAAAGCGGCCAGGACCCGGAGGGAGCATATGGACCATCACACGGGCTGAGGTCATGAACGCACCGCCGCCCACGGCCATGATCACACGTCCAATGGTGAAGCCCATCAAGCTGGCGGTGCAACTGCACACCACCGAGCCTGCGATGAAAATAGCGATAGAGGACAACAGATAATTTCGCCAGCCCAAGCGTTCCGTCAGCCAACGCTGCTTCGAAATCACAATGACAGCCAGGCAGGCATATAGGGCTGCGACGAGGCTGTACTCTTCAGGACTGGCTTCGATTTCGCCTCTGATGGGGGCGGCGGCAAAAGCGATCATGCCGGTCTGGAGAAATTCCACAGAGCAGAGGAGGGTGATGGTGATCAAAAGAATGGGATGCTTCTTGAACATGTCAGAGCTGTCCCGCTGTCTTGCTCTCGGTCGAGGCGATGTCCAGTCCTTCATTGGCTTTGATCACCGATTCCACCAAAGCATCGGCGTTCTGGAGTTCCTGCTCGAACACCGAGGTTGAGTAGATATCCTCGTTCGGGACATTGGTGCTCAGAACGATGCCGTTGTGGTTGCTGGTGTCGATGCGAACCCGCACGGAAAGGCCAAGGCGCAGGGGATTCTGGGCAATCTCGGCTGGATCCAGGGTAATCCTTACCGGGACGCGCTGAGTGACCTTGATCCAGTTGCCGGTCGCATTCTGGGCCGGCAAAAGGGCGAAAGCGCTACCTGTCCCCGCATCCAGGCCAACGACCTTGCCATGGAACACCACGTCTTTTCCGTACGCATCGGCGGTCAGAGTGACCGGTTGGTCGATGCGGATATTCTCCAGTTGAGACTCCTTGAAATTGGCATTCACCCATAGGTGATCCAGAGGAACCACGGTCATCAGAGCTACGCCGGGACTGATCCGCTGACCCACTTGCACGCTTCGTTTGGTGATCATGCCGTTTACCGGGGCGCTGATTCGGGTACGTTCGCGAGCGATGTAAGCATCGCGCAAATTGCTCGCCGCTGTCAGCACATCCGGATGGGTGCGAAGCGTCGTGCCGTCAACCATCGCCTTGCGCTGGGCAAGGGAGTGACTGGCCGCCAGGAAACCGGCTTTGGCGTTCTTCAGGATGTCTTCGGCGTGGCTGATTTCTTCACGGGATACGGCGCCGCTGGAGGCCAATTGAGCGCGTCTGGCGAGGTCGGCTTTGGCCTTGGCTACATCGTTGTTGCGCTGATCAACCTCAGCTTGTAGTTGTTCCACCTGATAATACTGAGTGCGAGCCATACGCGTGGCTCGGGCAAGAGCCGCTTTGCTTCGTTCGAACTGAATCTGTTGATCGACCGGATTCAACTTGACGATCGTCGTACCGGCCGACACATGGTCAGTGTTATCGGCGGCAATGGCCGTCACCGTCCCGGTGATTTGCGAGGTAACTTGAATCGCGTTGCCATCGACGTAAGCGTCCTCCGTTCTTTCCGAGTTCTGATTGGAGAGGCACCAGGTTGCGACAATGGCCAGCGCTGCGACCCCAGCGGCGATTGCCGCTTTAGTGAACGTCTTGGAGCTCGATGCCGGCGTCTTGGTATCTTGGGAGGCTGTCATTTTCATTGTGGTTCTACTCGCGCGCGGATGCGGTTGCTGGTGTGTCGGAGGGCGAAGGGCCGGGCTGGAAGCCGCCACCCAGGGCGCGGGAGAGGTTCGCCCGCAGCGAACGGCCTCTTGCCAGTAGCTCAATAAGCTGACGTTGTTCCGCGAGGGCAGCGTTTTGTGCCGTCAGTACCTGTATGTAAGTCGCGAGGCCCGCACCGTATCGGTTGTTGACCAGGTCGTAGGCGTCATTGGCCGTTTGCACGGCCAATTGCTGTTCATCGACGCGTTCTTTGAGCCAGCGGATCGAAGTCAGCTGGTCGGCGAGGTCATGTACAGCATCCACCAATGTCTGGTTGTAGCTATCGACAGCGGTGTCGTAGGCCGCGTCCTGCGCAGCAAGATTGGCGCGCAATCGGCCGCCTTCAAAAATAGGCAGACTGATGGCCGGGCCTACACCCAGTACGCGACTGCCGCTGTCCTTGAAATCGCCAAAGCCGAAGCTTTGCAGGCCGACCGACGCTGCCAGATTGACGTTCGGATAGAAATTGGTTTTAGCCACCGTGATGTCATGAGACGCCGCTTCCACTCTCCAGCGCTGTGCAACCACGTCAGGTCGTCGTCCCTGCAGCTCGGCAGGCAAAATGGACGGGATTGAAAAAACCTCGGATTTCGGCATCGCCGGTCGCCGGATGGTGTTGCCTCGATCTGGTCCTTTACCCATCAGCGCGGCGAGGCGGTTTTTGTCCAGCTCTATGGCTTCCATGAGAGCCGAAATGTTCGCTCGGCTTGCGGGAATACTGGACATCGCCTGCTTGATGTCGATCTGGGAATCCAGCTCCGCGGTGAAGCGCTTGCGTGTCAAATCCAGGATGAATTGCTGTTGATCTAAAATATGTTTGGCCAGGTCAACCTGCTCGTAATTTTTTTGCAGGTCGATGTAACTTTGGACCATGGCCGAGGCAATCAATAGCGTGGTCGCATATTGGTCGACCTCAGTGGCCCGCGCCCGCCCGATAGCGGCATCCAGCGCGGCTCTGTTCTTGCCCCAGAAGTCCAGCTCATATCCCAGCCCGAGCGATGTTTGATTGAGCGTTTGCCACGTACCGGAGACGCCGCCGGCCGTGCCGTTCTCGCTGAACCGTTCACGGGTCGATGAAAAGTTGGCGTCTGCATGGGGCAGAAGAGGGGCCTGGTTCAGTCCTACAATCGCTTGCGCCTGCCTGACCCGGGAAGCTGCCATGTTCAATGTCGGATTGTCGATGAGCGCTTCCTGTATCAACTCATTAAGTTGTTGATCGCCAAACGCCTTCCACCAGTCCTCGGCCGGCCAGTGAGCGTCCGAGACAGGAATATTCTGCAGTGCATTTTCAGATTGGAGTTTCGAACTTCCCCATAAATGCGACATCGGCTGAAGGTCGTGGTAAGAACACCCAGCAAGTAGGATGGAGCATGACAGCAGCGATAATCTACGCCTTGTCGTGAAGTGGGTAACCACGGGTGAAGTCTCCGGCAGGTGAAGCTTGATAGTTGAACTTGCCTCTTGGCATGTCGGATTTTTATTCCAGGTATAGCGAATATCCAACGCCGATTTTTTGAACTGACTCATGGGTCATTGCGGCGACTTACTGTGTATGTCCGCCGCAAACTCCACGCCTATCAGGATGCGGACGCTTTCCCTAAGGAAGGGCTGTCATGACGGTCATACTCACGCGGTAGCGGTTTCTCGAGTCTCAGCGGAGGTCCTGTCGACAACGATCTCATCGCCTGAGTCGTTGCGTTTGAATCTATCGGCCCGGGCGCTGTGCCACATGCGCAAATAGAACTCGCTGGTACAGCGGTCATCGAGCAATTCGCCGGGTTTGAGGAAGGTGTGTGTCTGGGAAAATAAACGGATCTGGGTGTCGCTGATTCGTCGTACCAGGTGCTCGGCGGTTAATTGCGAGGGATGCTCGATACCTGCGGAGGCGAGCATTTCGGCCAGTGTCATCAGGGTATTGCGGTGGAAGTTGTAGACGCGAGTGGCTTTGTCCTCGACCACCAGTGCGCCCTGGCGCAAAGGATCCTGAGTGGCGACCCCGGTCGGACATTTGTTGGTGTGGCAGCTTTGGGACTGGATGCAACCGATGGCAAACATGAAGCCGCGCGCCGAGTTGACCCAGTCGGCACCGATAGCCAGCACACTGGCGATATCAAAGGCACTGACAATCTTGCCGCTGGCACCCAACCGGATGTTGTCTCGAAGGTTCAGGCCGACCAGGGTGTTGTGCACGAATAACAACCCTTCGCGCAGAGGCATGCCAATGTTGTCACTGAACTCCCTTGGTGCGGCGCCTGTGCCGCCTTCGGCGCCGTCGACGACGATGAAGTCGGGCAGGATGCCGGTCTTGAGCATCGCCTTGGCGATCCCCATGAACTCCCAGGGTTGGCCGATGCACAGCTTGAAGCCTACCGGTTTGCCATTGGACAGTTCACGTAGCTTTTGAACGAACTGCAGCAGTTCGATCGGTGTAGAAAAGGCGCTGTGGCGAGCCGGTGACACGCAATCGCGCCCCATGCTCACGCCCCGGGTCTCGGCGATTTCCGCAGTCACCTTATGCTTGGGCAGAATACCGCCGTGCCCGGGCTTGGCGCCTTGACTGAGTTTGATCTCGATCATCCGCACCTGAGGGTTACAGGCCTGTGCGGAGAAACGCTCGGGATCGAACCGGCCGTCCTGGTCGCGACAACCAAAATAGCCACTGCCCAGTTCCCAGATCAGGTCGCCAGCAAATTCACGGTGATAGGGGCTGATGCTGCCTTCGCCAGTGTCATGGGCAAAGCCGCCCAGTTTTGCTCCCTTGTTCAGAGCGCGGATGGCATTGGCGCTCAGGGCGCCGAAACTCATGGCCGAGATGTTAAAGATCGAAGCGCTGTAAGGCTGACGGCACTGCGGGCCGCCGACCATGATGCGGAATTCCTTGGGGTCGAGCACTTCGCTGGGCAGCATCGAGTGAACGATGAATTCAAAGCCGGGTTTGTAGACATCTTTCAGGGTGCCGAAGGCTTTCTCCGCGCTCTGGTTCTTGGCACGGGCATAGACCAGCGAGCGTTGGGTGCGGGAGAAGGGTAGTTCGTCGTCATCACCTTCAAGCAGGTACTGGCGGATCTCTGGACGGATATGCTCGATCAGGTAACGCAGGTTACCGATCACGGGATAGTTGCGACGCACTGAGTGTTGGGTCTGACGCAGGTCATTAAGGCCGATCAGCGTCAGGATCGCGGTGATCAGAGTGAAGGGCCAGAGCCACTCGATGCGCTCGAACAGGCACAGACCGACGAGGGTAAAGACGAAGCAAAAGGCGAAGCATGAGTAACGACTCAATAATGATAGTTTCATGCGTGTTGTTCCTTGTGGTGTGTGGCATCGACAGCGATCGGCGGGCCGCTCGGTTTCACGTGAACACGAGTACCTTCAAGCCTGGGCGACTTTTAGCGAGTCGTAGCGCGCTTGCAGCTCCTGGCGTTGCAGGCGGCGCTGCTGAGCCTGGGCGTACCGGCGTTGTTCGACGCCCGTATCCGGAACCAGAGGACGCACGGCTACGGGGCGGTGGTTGTGGTCGACAGCGACCATCGTGAAGTAACAGCTGTTGGTGTGGCGTACGCTGCGCTCATGAATGTTTTCAGTCATGACTTTCACGCCGATTTCCATCGAGGAACGACCGGTGTAGTTGACTGAGGCCAGAAAGGTCACCAGCTCACCGATGCGGATCGGCTCCTTGAAGATCACCTGGTCGACCGACAGGGTCACCACATAATTGCCGGCATAGCGCTTGGCGCAAGCGAAGGCCACTTCATCAAGCAACTTGAGCAAGGCCCCACCGTGAACATTGCCGGAGAAGTTGGCTTTGTCCGGGGTCATGAGCACACTCATGGTCAATTGATAGCTTCCTGGTTCCATTACTGCCTCATCAGGTCGGTCAATCATGTTGGCTCAACTCATCTGGATGTTGCTGCGGCCATGGGCGACTGACGCGGTTCTACGTCGACGCAACGGGAAGGGCAGACTCCGGCCGATCAGGGCGTAACAGGGTTGCAGGACACGAAGTACCAGGTGGATGAGCCATGGTGGCGGTGGAGTCTAACAATCGAAAAAAACGATAGCTAGCTAATGAAACGAGAAGGTATTTTTCATATTTTGTAACAGTGCGGCATGACGTCGCGGGTATTCCGGTATGCCCGGACAGTGTGGGAGCACGTGAGACGTGCTCCCACAGATCGTTACAGCATCAGATCGAGGAGCGACGATAATCCCGATAACGCGCTTGCCAGAAGTTGCTTTCGATCGCCAAGTGCAGGCGTTCGTCACTGATCTGCAAAGCCTTGCCTTCTTCCTGAGCCTGTTTGGCCACGGCGAAGGCGATCTTCTTGCTTACCGCCTGTATCTCGCTCAGCGGTGGCAACACCGCATCACCCTCTCCGGTGAGGAGTGGCGAGCAGTCGGCCAGGGCTCTGGAAGCGGTCATGATCATGCCATCGGTGATCCTGGTGGCCATGACCGCCAAGACGCCCAGGCCGATACCGGGGAAGATGTAGGAGTTATTGCACTGGGCGATGTGAATCTTGCGCTCGCCCAGGCTGACCGGTGGAAACGGGCTGCCGGTGGCCACCAGAGCCTGGCCATTGGTCCAGGTGAGGATTTCCTGGGGGGTAGCCTCGATCTTGGAGGTCGGGTTGGACAGCGGCATGACGATCGGCTTAGAGCAGCCCGCATGCAGGGCCCGGATGACTTGCTCGGTGAACAGTCCGCGTTGCGCCGATACACCCACCAAAATGCTGGTCCTGGCGTGGCTAACTACATCCAGAAGGGTTAAATCGCCATTGCCTGCAGCCCATGCCGGCATGCTGCTGCGCTTTTGCGCCAGCTTGTGCTGGAACGGTAGCAGGTTGGCCATGTCATCGGTCAGCAGGCCCCAGCGGTCGATCATGAAGATGCGCTGGCGAGCCTCGCTGTCGCTCAGCCCTTCGAGCATCATCGCCGCGACGATCTGCTCGGCAATACCACAGCCGGCTGAACCTGCGCCGACGAAGGTCACTACCTGATCGGACAGACGTTCGCCTTTGGCCTTACACGCGGCGATCAAGGTGCCGACGGCTACGGCAGCGGTGCCCTGGATATCATCGTTGAAGCAGCAGAGCTGGTCCTTGTAACGCTCCAGCAGCGGAGTGGCGTTGGTCTGGGCGAAATCCTCGAATTGTAGTAGCACGTTGGGCCAGCGACGTTTGATGGCCTGGATGAACAGTTCGACGAACTCGTTGTACAGTTCGCCGCTAACACGTTCATGGCGCCAGCCCATGTACATCGGATCGTTCAGCAGGTCAGGGTTGTTGGTGCCGACGTCGAGTACCACCGGTAAGGTGTAGGCCGGGCTGACGCCGCCACAAGCGGTGTACAGCGACAATTTACCGATCGGGATACCCATGCCACCGATGCCCTGGTCGCCGAGCCCTAGGATGCGCTCACTGTCAGTGACCACGATGACTTTGACGTTGTCCTTGGTGGCGCTGTGCAAGATATCGTCAATGCGATCGCGGTCGGGGTAGGCGATGAACAGTCCGCGATGGGTGCGGTAGATGCTGGAGAACTCCTGGCAGGCCTGGCCGACGGTCGGGGTATAGATGATGGGCAGCATCTCTTCGAGGTGATCTTCGAGCAGACGGAAAAACAGTGTCTCGTTATTGTCCTGCACGCCGCGCAGGAAGACATGCCGGTCGATATCGCTGGTGCACAGCTCATATTGCCGGTAAACCCGGGTTGCCTGCTCCTCGATGGTTTCCGTGGCCTGCGGTAGCAGGCCAAGCAGGTTGAAGTCGATCCGCTCCTGCGAGCTGAAAGCGCTGCCCTTGTTCAGCAAGGGCATTTCCAGTAACGACGGGCCGGAGTAGGGAATGTACAGCGGCCGTTTTTGTTTTTCGTTCATCTTGAATTCACTCTCTATCTTTTGCAGAACCCCGAACCTAGCAGGCCAATGAGAGCGTGGTACAGTAAACGTTAGTCTGCTACTTATTTATTCCCGTCCGTGTGGTGACGTGCCACGTGAGCCTTGCGAGCGCTTGAATGCGACGTGGGTTTCTCTGCTTCGACACGGCACCAGTCCCTCCTGGCGGCCGTGGGTGTGGGATTTAAATGGCATCGGGTTTGAGAGGATCAGGCGTTGAGAAAGTTGGCGCGGATGCTGTCGGGCCCTGGCACGATGCTGGCTAAATCTCCCTCGCGGCCCCCCAGCAATCCCCCGTGGTTGCCGCTCTCGACCACTCGTCCTTTATCCAGCACTACTAGGCTTTCCCAAAGCAGCTTACTGCCGCTGAGTGCTGCCGAAGCCTTGCCCTTCCAGTTAAGGAGCGAACATTCAGCCGAGCGCAGCGGTGTCACGGAAGCTTGGGCGATCAGCCGCGAGCCGAGCGTTTCAGCGCCAGCTTGCCGTCACCGAGCAGGGCAAGCGCGAGGGCGGCGAGGGTCAGTTCGTCGAGCCAGCGGTCGGCGCGTTCAACTGGGGCTCGGTGGCTGTCGATCCTGATCGGCAAATCCTGATCGCAGCGCCTGTGCGTCTTGCCTACAAATACAACCTGATCAAAAGGACCGCGCAAACAGAAGAGAAGCGCCTGTTCACCCAGGACGGAACGCCTTACTGGAACGAAAACTTCAACGGCGACTATGCCATCCATATCCAGCAGTTCGCCTCCGGTCTTGGCGTTCCCTGTATCGCACCGCCTTGGGGGGCGTATGGTCGGGGTTGACCTGAATACCGGCAAAACCGAATGGATGCGCCGCACTGGCACCAGCAAAAACCTGAAGACCAGTTTCCTGCCAGGGCGCTTCCCGATTGGCTTCCCGATGGGCATGGTCGCCCATGGTGGGCCGTTGGTGACCGCCGGTGGTGTGGTTTTCCATGGCGCAACGGCGGATAACTTTATTCGTGCCTATGACATCAACACTGGCAAAGTCCTCTGGCAGACCGAATTGCCCGCGGGCGGGCAGGCCACGCCATCGACTTATATGGGCAGCGATGGCAAGCAGTATGTGATCATCTCTGCCGGTGGCCATGGCTCCCTTGGGACAACCCTCGGTGATAGTGTGATTGCGTTCCGTCTGGATTAAGCGATCAGTCAAATGAAGAAAGGTCGTGGGCTAAGGTGTCACGGCCTTTTTTTGACCTGTCGCACATGGCGTCCTTGGATGAATCGCCATTGCTGGAGGGCATGCGAATCTTTGCGCAGGTATGATGAAATAAAACGATAGGAGGGTGGATGGACCGGTACGCGTTTCGTGAATGGCTCCCCCATGAAAAGCCTTCCCTGCCGGGCTCGCCATCGACGCCCTTGCACTCAAATCCCAAGCGTTTTGCCTATGGGGCAGTGGGTTTGCTGGTCGCCATTACCGGTGGACTGGGCAACGCGCTGGTCACGGCAAACCTGCAATTCCTTCAGGGGGCGTTGGGGGCCACCACAGCGGAAATGGCCTGGTTGCCGGCTGCGTATGTCATGACCAATGTCTCGATGAACCTGTTACTGGTCAAATTCCGCCAGGAATTCGGACTGCGTGCGTTCACCGAAGTGTTCCTGTTGCTCTACGCATTGGTGACCTTCGCTCATCTGTTCGTCAACGACCTGAATTCGGCCATCGCCGTACGGGCGGCCCACGGGATGGTCGGCGCGGCGCTGAGCTCCCTGGGGCTGTACTACATGATTCAGGCCTTCCCGGCGAAGTGGCGAATGAAAGCCTTGGTGCTTGGGCTGGGTGCCTCTCAGCTGGCCCTGCCATTAGCGCGGATTTTCTCCGAGGATCTGCTGCAGATCGCTGAATGGCGCGGCCTGTATCTGTTCGAGCTGGGCCTGGCGCTGACGGCGCTGGGTTGTGTGCTCATGCTCAAACTGCCACCGGGGGACCGTTTCAAGACATTCGAGCCGCTGGATTTCCTGACCTTCGCGATTATGTCCGGCGGAGTGGCACTGCTGTGTGCAGTGCTGTCGCTTGGGCGCATTGACTGGTGGCTGGAGGCACCGTGGATCGGCATCGCCCTGGCGGCGTCGATTGCGCTGATCGTTGCCGGGCTGGCCATCGAGCACAACCGCAGCAACCCTTTGCTGATGACGCGCTGGTTAGGCAGTGGCGTGGCCATTCGCATGACCCTGGCGGTGATCCTGATTCGTATGGTCACGTCCGAGCAGTCCACCGGTGCGGTGGGGTTTTTACAGGCATTGAACATGAGCAGCGAGCAGATGCGCAGTCTGTATTACGTCATGCTGCTAGGGGCCGTGTCGGGGTTGGCCGTCAGCGCCCTGACGATCGATCCGCAGCACCTGTTCATGCCACTGATTGTTTCACTGGTATTGATGGCCACCGGCTCATTCATGGACTGCTCGTCGAGCAACCTGACCCGCCCGGAGCAAATGTATTTGAGTCAGTTTCTACTGGCGTTTGGCGGGACGTTTTTTCTCGGACCGACTATGGTGCTTGGCACCCGTAATGTAATGACGAACCCACGTAATCTGGTGAGCTTTTCGGTGTTGTTCGGGATCTGCAATAACCTTGGGGGCCTGATTGGTTCAGCGTTACTTGGCACCTTTGAGATCATGCGGGAAAAATTTCATTCCAGTGTCATCGTCGATCAGCTGACGACGCTCAACCCCCTGGTGCTCAGCCGGGTGCAAAGCGGCGCTGCGGTTTACACCGGGATCATTGTCGACCCGTCGCTGCGCACCAACGTCGGGACCCGGGTGCTATCTGCAGCGGCAACTCGAGAAGCCAATATACTGGCCTACAACGATGTCTTCATTCTGATCGGCAGCATCGCGATACTGACGATGATCTGGATTTTCATCCGCAGTCTGTGGCTGTGGAACGCTAACCGGGCCGCTAATGGGGCCCGCACTTCCGACTCTCGCAGTGGCGCCTCCACGCAATGACCGAACCGACTACTACGACGACCAATGCCATCGCCTCCACTCCCGAGGGAGACGAGCCATCCATTAACCTGGCCACCGAGCCGCGGTCGCTGCGGGTACGCATTCTGTCCTCCATAATCTTCGCCTCGGTTGCCATCATCGGCGTACTTGTGGTGCTCTATGCCTGGCAGTTACCACCCTTCAGCAGCGCCATTGTAAGTACCGAGAATGCGGTGGTGCGTGGCCAGGTCACCATTATCGGGCCGCAACTCAGTGGTTATGTATTTGAAGTGCCGGTGCAGGACTTTCAGTTCGTCAAGGCCGGGGACTTGCTGGTGCGCCTCGATGACCGGATTTACAAGCAACGGTTGAACCAGTCGCTGGCGCAACTCGAACAGCAAAAGGCCGCGTTGGCCAATAATCTGCAGCAGCGCAAGAGTGCCGAGGCCACCATCATCCAGAAGCAGGCGGCTATCGCCAACAGCGATGCGCAGGCGCGCAAGAGTCAGGCTGACCTGGGCCGTAATGAAGAACTGATCCGTGACGGCTCGGTGTCGCGTCGCGAACTGGACGTGACCCGCGCCGCTAATGCCCAGGCGGTTGCGGCGCTGGCCGAGACCAATTCGGCACTGGAAATTTCCAGGCAAGACTTGCAGACCGTGATCGTCAACCGGGCCTCACTGGAAGCGTCGGTCCTCAATGCCGAAGCCGCAGTGGAATTGGCGCGTATCGACCTGGACAATACCCGCGTGACGGCACCGCGCGACGGTCAGTTGGGGCAGATCGGCGTACGTTTGGGCGCATACGTCAACTCGGGGGCGCAGTTGATGGCACTGGTGCCTGATACGCTCTGGGTGATTGCGAACATGAAGGAAACCCAAATGGATAAAGTCCGTATCGGTCAGCCGGTATCTTTTACCGTCGATGCCCTGAACCACCTCCAATTGCGTGGTCATGTGCAGCGTATCTCGCCGGCCACCGGTTCCGAATTTGCACTGCTGCAGTCGGACAATGCCACCGGCAACTTCGTCAAGATCGCTCAGCGTGTCCCGGTGCGCATCACCGTCGACCCGGACCAGGCCGAGGTCAAGCGCTTGCGGCCGGGGATGTCGGTGGTTGTAAGTATCGATACCCGAAATGGAGAGGAGGGTGATCGAGAGGAGGCTGCTGCATCGCATCCCTGACACGGCGCTCGAACAAGGCGTCGAGTCTGCACGTAGCTCTGTATGTTTAATGAGGTTTCGTCTGAGGCGACATTGAGTTTCTGTTGAGCGGGCTCGTTCAAGACATCGTCTTCCATCTTCAGCCCATTCACGTTCTCTTGCTTCCTCTTCTTCTCGTGTCTGGGGATTACTGCGTCGTCGCAGATCAACAACATGGCCGAGAGCTTCGTGAAGATAATGAAGCGTGACTACGTGGCACACATGCCCAAGCCGGATCGAGAAACGGCGTTGCGCAATCTGGCAATTGCCTTTGAACATTACAATGAGCAGCATCCGCACAGTGCTTTGAACTATCGCTCACCGAGGGAGTTCAGGCGCTTGGCAGCTGCATCAATTTAAAGTTGGTGTTCGGTTTTGTAGGGGCAATTCCAACCCACGACACCCTTGCCTCTGGCTAACTCTTCCCCTTGCCGGGTGTGTAAAGGACCTTCACCTCAAAATCACCAACGAGGCCACTACAGCCAAGCTGATTGCGATTGCGCGCGACGGGCCATGTCGGGCGCACATAAAAAAGGCCCGCGCGTGGGCGGGCCAAAAAATTGCATCAAAGGAGTGATGAATTGGAGATTCACCAGCATCAGGCGCGAGAGTCGCACTTCATGCATTCATCCCCGCCAGCTTACCCGTATTCGGGAGCTCTACATTATTGATTTCATAGATAATTAAAATCCAAAATAGAACTTATCATTTAGGCGCTTTCAATAGTATTTATCGTCCCGCTGCAACGGGTGTGAACTATTAGACAAACAATTGCCCCGCCAATAACCCAATTTTCATTGTGGTTGTCAACGACTTCTGCAGCCTCCTGCCAACACTAAAATCAAGAAAATAGCTATTGGAAGTATCTGATGCTCAATCCTAAACATGTCGCGATCGCGTGTGCGCTCATCTCGACAAGCACACCCTATGCGTTCGCCAGTGAACAGTCCGACGCCAAGGGGTTCGTTGAAGACAGCGACCTGAAATTGCTGTTGCGTAACGCCTACTTTAATCGCGATTACAAAAACCATACCAATGATGCCAAGGTATGGGGCCAGGGTTTCATTGGCACGTTACAGTCTGGCTTCACCCAGGGAGCCGTCGGTGTCGGCGTCGACGTTTATGGCTTGCTCGGCGTCAAGCTAGATAGCGGTCGTGGTCGCAACTACACGGCCTTTTTCGACGCCGACAGCGATGGCCATCCGGTCGATGACCTATCGGAGACAGGGGCTACACTGAAACTGCGCTTCTCCAATACCGTGTTGCGCTACGGCAACCAGTTCCCGTCCATGCCGGTACTGGCGTATGACGACTTGCGTCTGTTGCCCCAAGCGTTTACTGGCACTCTGGTCACTAGCAAGGAAATCGAAGGGCTAGAATTGAATGCCGGACGGTTCACCGCTGATAGCCCGATGGGCGATCCGGCACGGGATCCTAATCATCTCAAGAGTATCGATGTGATTGGTGGCACCTACAGCGTGACCGACGTCTTAAGTGTCGCGGCGTATCACTCCGACGTGAAGGACACCTACAAGAAGTACTATGGCAACGTGAACTATACAGTGCCGTTTTCCGATTCACAGGCGCTGAATCTAGACTTCAACATTTACCGTACCGATTATGACAATGGTTCTCAGGCGGCGTTGGATTTTGGTGGCGATGGCGTCAACGACACCAACACCATCTGGAGCCTGGCGGCCAAATACAGCGTCGGTGCGCATGCCTTTATCGTCGCCCATCAGCGGAACAGCGGCGATGCAGGCTATGCCTATGACTACGGAGACGGCGGTAGCGCCATTTATGTCGCCAACTCCTACTACTCCGACTTCAACCTGAAAGACGAACAGTCCTGGCAACTGAGCTACGAGCTGAATTTTGCGGAGTTCGGTGTACCAGGACTCACCTACAAGACTGCTTATGTGCGCGGCGGCAACATCGATGCCGGGGGTCAGCAGGACGGAACGGAGAGAGAGTTCTTCAACCAGGTCAAATACGTGGTACAGGACGGTGCATTGAAGGATCTGTCGTTCAAGTTGCGAAACTCGATCTACCGGGCAGACCGTGATGTCGGCCCTAACCTGAACGAAGTCCGGGCCTTCATCGAATACCCTCTAGACCTTCTCTGAGCCATAGCGCTGTTTGTAGCGGCGCGCCTTTCTACCAGTCATGCTTTCGAAGCGTTAGTGGTCAGAGACTTTTCTTCATTCGTTGCCATACCGATCGAAATGAAGGCGTTCCAATGCTGTGTCCCGTCGTAGGTGCTGTGCTGGAAAATGCTCAAGCAACGTTTTTGGGGACCCAGGGCATCGTCTTGGTGCCAGGGCTCAAGATTCGTCAGTCTCTCTGCATACTGCCCGTCAACCTTGGCTGTGTGATTCATAGCTCACCCCGTGGGGAAAAATAAGAGCTTATGGTCGACGGGCGACGATTGCCGTTCAGATGTTGATTAATTCGGGTTCAATTTTTCGGTGGCCGAGGCAGGCGTCGTCATGAGCGCTTTGTGCCCATTTGAGTTGCCTATACCTAGTCCCTTCAGGCCGCCTTGGCCGATCATGATGTCGGTGAGCTTCCCGCCTAACCGGTGTCAGAACCAAGTGCTAGCAGGTTCCGGGGACCACCGTCGCTACTCACACCATGATTATGCCGAAGAGAATAAAGAAGCCTGGAACCGGTCTGTCACGTCAAGGCCTATGCCCCAAGGCTCGCATCATGGTTGCACCCGTTCGTCCCACGTCATGGGGTGTCTATGCCCCGGACAGCACCTGGGTATCACCATGTCGGCGACGTACTCGCGGCTTGCGATTTTTGAAACGTGATTCGCGGGCTCCCACCGGTTTGCTGACGACCTAGTGGCTGGAAGCCGCTGGAGCATCAACCGTTGGTCGCCAAGCCATGCCCAAATCAGGGTATGGGCCAAAGTATGGGCTGTGATTTTTTTCGGACACGCAGAAACGACAAAGCCCTGAATAATCAGGGCTTTGTGTAGTGGTCAACTAATCCCGGACACGACGTTAAGTTTTTTCTCGGCCTGAGCTGGCGCGAGCCCAGCGTTGAATTGATGGGGCCGAATCCAGTTGTACCGATGCATCAAAAAATGACTGATGTCGCGTTGGGCCTCTTGGGCCGTTCGGTAGCCCGTGGTTGGTATCCATTCGGTTTTCAAACTCCGGAACACACGCTCCATCGGCGCATTGTCCCAGCAATTTCCCCGGCGACCGAGCCGGGACTTGGGGTGGAGCTGAACATGGACGTGGTGCGCAAGCATTCGCCGTACACCGGTGAGCGCTTGCACCTGCAAATGGCGCCGACCCCGGCGGACGTCAAAGACACATCGCCGGCCAGAGGCTGACGGGAAATGGCGCAGCCCCCTTGTGGGAGCGAGCCTGCTCGCGAAAGCGGTAGATCAGTCACCCTCGTTGTCGACTGTCAGGCCGTATTCGCGAGCAGGCTCGCTCCCACAGGGTTTGCGCCTCCCCATCAGGCGGTTTTTTTGTACAACGACTTACGCGGTAACCGTGCATGACATACGACTACATCATCGCTGGCGCAGGCGCCGCAGGCTGCATCCTCGCCAACCGGCTCTCGGCCTCGGGGAAACACACGGTGCTGCTGCTGGAAGCGGGCGGCAAGGACAGTTCGCTGTGGTTCAAGATCCCGGTCGGCTTCGCCAAAATGTATTACAATCCAACCTTCAACTGGATGTACTACAGCCAGCCGCAAAAGCAGCTGAACAACCGGGAAATCTATGCCCCGCGCGGCAAAGTGCAAGGCGGTTCGGGTTCGATCAATGCGATGGTCTATGTCCGTGGCCAGGCCCATGACTTCGACGACTGGGCAGCCAACGGCAACGACGGCTGGGGTTTCAAGGACGTACTGCCGTACTTCCGCAAACTGGAAAACCATCCGCTGGGCGACAGCGAATACCACGGCGGCAGCGGCCCGATCAGCATCACGCCGATGAAGGGCCAGACCCATCCGATCTGCGATGTGTTCCTCAAGGGCTGCGACGAACTCGGCTACCCGCACAGTGATGACT
>NZ_JBLYED010000047.1:0-33735 GCF_048515765.1 Pseudomonas sp. H11T01
GCCAACTTGACCATGACACTGGCCGGTGCCTTTTTTTCAAACCGCGCTAGAACCTCTGCCCACATCGTTTTCGTCACCCTGACTGGAGTTTTGGGGGAGTTTAAACGAAGACCTTGAAAGGGCTGGCTCTAACAGCCCCACTAAACCCTAATGACACCCAACAAATACGGAATAAACTTGTACCCAAGTTGCGGCGTTACGACCTTCAACGTACAAGTATTATTTTGAATAATTGACTTTTATAGGCACGACCAGTTTCTTAGTCGTATGAGTGAAAACATTTAAACAATAGTAAACTTTTTTGCACATTCTTGAACGATTCCGGTGTGAAATTGTGAAACCCCGAAACCTTTCCGATGGTGCTGACAATTTTGTAAATAGGTACCTGCTACCGTTGTTATATGAATTGGCCGGCGTACCGAAATTGCTATACGACTCTGTCCGCGCACGACTGACAACATTGGGCTCGCCCATAGCGAAGGCTTTGGCCTGGCACCGAGCGCCGTAAGCCGTTGTGTCGAGCAGGATGCGTTTTGCTGACTTACACTGCATGCACCAACCTCATCTGTAACAAGGAATAACCTATGGGCGTGTTAAGTGAGTTCAAGGCCTTCGCGGTCAAAGGTAATGTGGTCGACATGGCCGTCGGTATCATCATCGGCGCGGCCTTTGGCAAAATCGTTTCGTCATTTGTAGGTGACGTGGTGATGCCGCCCATTGGTCTGCTGATCGGTGGGGTGGACTTCAGTGATCTAGGGATCACTCTCAGGGCAGCCCAAGGCAACGCGCCGGCGGTGATGTTGGCTTACGGCAAATTTATTCAGAGCATGATCGACTTCGTGATCGTCGCCTTTGCGATTTTCATGGGTGTAAAAGCCATCAACCGCCTGAAGCGCGAAGAGGCCGTTGCGCCAACCCTGCCGCCGGTTCCGACCAAGGAGGAAGAGCTGCTGAGCGAGATTCGCGACCTGCTCAAAGCGCAGAACAACAGACCCTGAACAGTTCTGTCGCACTAAAGAATGGCGCCATCAAGGCGCCGTTTTTTTACCAGTAACTTTCTACTGCAACCTGCCCGGGCCTGCGACTCAAGCTCAGTTGCATATCACGCTTCTTAAGCAGGTGGCGCGTGTCATCGATCATCTGCGGGTTACCACAGAGCATTACCCGCGAATGCTCGGCCATAAGATCCACGCCCGCCGCTCGCTCCAGCTCACCACTCTCGATCAACCGGGTGATCCGACCGTTCAAGGCACCCGGGAACTGCTCGCGGGTAATCGTCGCGATGAACTGCAGTTTATGGCCGTATTCAGCCAGGTACTCGCGCTGTGCCAGCCCGGCGATAAGGTCCTGGTAGGCCAGCTCTCGTGCTTCACGCGCGCTATAGACCAGGATGATTCGCTCGAATTTTTCCCAGACTTCGAAATCCTGGAGGATCGACAAAAACGGCGCAACGCCGGTACCTGTGGATAACAACCAGAGATCACGGCCGTCAGCAAAGCGGTCAAGGGTCAGAAAACCGAACGCCTGACGGTCGACCAATAACGTGTCGCCCTCTCTCAATCGGCTCAGTTCACTGGTGAATTCACCACCCGGTACCACGATGGAAAAGAATTCAAGAAACTCGTCATGAGGCGAAGACACCATGGAGTACGCCCGCCACACCGTGCTGCCGTCCGCTTTGGCGACCCCCAGGCGAGCGAATTGCCCAGCCCGGAAACGGAAGCCTGGATCCCTGGTGGTGCGTAACGTAAACAGGCCTGGAGTCAGCGGTTGTACATCAATTAATGTTTGGCGGGTGAATTTCTCGGCGCTGGCGGTCATGGGGCGCTCCATTGGACAGATAACCCCAGTTTCCCGCAAAGCCGAGCGCGGGAACACCGGCGATTTGTAATGGTATAGAGCTGTGTGAGGGCCGTCCCACCACTCAATAAAATCGCCAAATTAACGAAACGGTCAGTTACGGACCTGGCAGTGAGCGTTAATTTTTAACTGCATAATTTCTCAACTACATAAAAAATAAAAATAGCGCCATTAAATCGCCACCCTTTTAAACTTTGCTTCCTGAGATACCTGATCTTTACGCGCCTAAGAATCAAATCGAGCACAACGCGGTCATTTCCAGAGCGAAAAATTCCCAACCATATCGTAAGAAATATCCTACACTCGCCCAATCTGCATTGGATCCAATATTTAATCCCTCGTGAAGCATCAAGCATGGAGAATTACCAATGGCAATCTGGAAGGAAGCCCAGCTACAGCTATTGACTCAAGGTAACGATATACACTCCATATTCGAAGTCGCTCTCAGCCTTGTTTACGAGATGGGATTTGAGTACTGCGCATTTGCGGTGAGCCCTCACTCGAAAAGTACTCCAACACACACTATAAAGATCAACAACTACCCAGAGGAATGGAACAAAAAATACGACACGCATAACTATGTCGCGATAGATCCGATCGTAAAATATTGCAGTCAGTCGGTTTGGCCTATCCTCTGGGACGACAACGCGTTCTCTACCGCCCCAGCCTTTTGGGAAGAGACGCAAGCTTATGGGATGCGTCATGGCTGGTCGCAATCGGTGCATAATCTTCGTGGTTTTTTCAGCGTATTGAGCCTCTCGCGAAGCCGTTACCCAATCACCGCCAAGGAGCTCTATGGGAAGACCGGTCAGTTGATCTGGCTAAGCAATGCACTGCACTCGATCGTCTCGCAGAAGATGTTACCCGACGCCACTTTTCTTCTGGCCCCCTGTTTATCGACCCGGGAAATAGAAGTCCTGAAATGGTCTGCTGAGGGCAAGACCGCCTCCGACATCGCAACCATCCTCAACCTCTCGGAGCGGACCGTGAATTTCCATGTGAGCCGCTCGATAAAGAAGCTGGGCGTCAACAATAAGATCTCGGCGGTGGTGCAGGCTAGCCTGAAGGGATGGCTCGGCCCCCAACAGTGCAATAGCTGAAGACGGATCAACCCCACGCTTTGCGACTCCATAAAAACCTGCGAGTAATCCATAAGAAAAAAACGTACCATTTGCGGCCCCATCTGAGCGATGACGCGAGTTGCCCCCTCACCGCGACGTAGTTCACTCAGTCGGACCTGCACGCATCAAAGCCGCCCAGGCCCTGCGGGACACCCGTTGATTACCCAGAGTCCCCGCCCCATGCCCCTGCTCGACAGTCCCTTCGCCCAACTCGACCTGATCCGCCAGCCTGAACAACAGAACGAGCCATTGCAGGCCTTCGACGCTGCCGATGAATACCTGCTCAATTATCTGGCCAAGCAACAGCCGGCAGCGGATACCCGGGTATTGGTGCTCAACGACAGCTTTGGCGCTCTGGCCGCCAGCCTGGTCGGACATGCACAGGTCACCAGCAGCAGCGACTCGTTTCTGGGCGTCCAGGCGCTGGAGAAAAACCTGGTGCGCAACGGCCAGGCCTTCGACGCCGTGTCGATCGTGCCCGCCAGCGAAGTGCCGAGCGGACCATTCGACCGGGTGTTGATCCGGGTGCCAAAAACCCTGGCTTTGCTGGAAGAACAACTGATTCGACTGCAAGACCAGCTGGCTCCCGGTGCGCAGGTGATCGCAGCGGCCATGGTCAAGCACCTGCCACGCGCCGCCGGCGATCTGCTGGAGCGCTATATCGGCCCGGTGCAGGCTTCGCTGGCGGTAAAAAAGGCCCGCCTGCTGATTGCCACACCCGAGAGCAAAAAGCCGGCTGTATCGCCCTACCCGACTCGTTACATCCTCGACGAGCCGGCGATAGAATTGTTGAATCATGCCAATGTGTTCTGCCGCGAAGGCCTGGATATCGGTACTCGAGCGTTTCTACCGCACCTGCCGAAAAACCTGGGCAATGCGCGGGTCGCCGACCTGGGATGCGGTAACGGTGTGCTGGCCATCGCCAGTGCGCTGCAAAACCCCGAGGCTCAGTACACGCTGGTGGACGAATCCTTTATGGCGGTGCAATCGGCGGCAGAGAACTGGCGCGCCGCACTCGGTGAACGCGAAGTGACCATCCGCGCAGGCGATGGCCTAGCCGGTCAAGAGCCGCAATCCCTCGACGTGGTGCTGTGCAACCCGCCGTTTCACCAGCAGCAGGTAGTCGGTGATTTCCTCGCCTGGCGAATGTTCCAACAAGCCCGTGAAGCATTGGTGGTCGGCGGCGCGTTGTATATCGTCGGTAACCGTCATCTGGGCTATCACAGCAAACTCGCCCGGCTGTTCCGCGGTGTCGAGCAAGTGGCGGCCACGCCCAAATTTGTGATTCTCAAGGCGCGTAAATAACGCTCGAATTCCAGGTAAAAAAACCCTCCATAAGGAGGGTTATAAATCCGTGCCGCAAGGCAACGGGATGGGATTGGGTGTCGTGAATTTCAGTGAGTGGTCAGGCCGGCGGCGTTCATGAACATGCGCATCAGGCCGGCGACGATCGCCAGGGCCAGCACGCTGCCGGTCCAGATCACTACCAGCCAGCCAAGTCGCTGCCAGAGCGGCTTTTTTTCCGCCTGTTCGATTTCCTGCAAAGAGTGTTTGCCGGTCATTGTCTGGAATCCTCTCTTGGGGGGCGGCGCCTAAAAATACGCCATCGTCGGAACGCCGCCCGGCTGCTCCTACCCCTACCTAGTGATAACCGTCTTCATGGGTGACCTTGCCGCGGAACACGTAGTAGCTCCAGAAGGTGTAGCCCAGGATGAACGGGATGATAAATAGCGTGCCGACCAGCATGAAGCCCTGACTCTGTGGCGGCGCGGCGGCGTCCCAGATAGAGATCGATGGCGGCACGATGTTTGGCCACAGGCTGATACCCAGACCGCTGTAGCCGAGGAAGATCAGCACCAGGGTCAGCAGGAACGGCGTGTAATGCGCATTGCGGGCCACCGCGCGGATCAAACCGTACATGGTCACCAGCACCAGAATCGGCACCGGCAGGAACCAGAACAGGTTCGGCAGGGTAAACCAGCGTGCCGCGATCTCGGCGTGGGCCAGCGGGGTCCATAGGCTGACGATGCCGATCACCGCCAACACTACGAACGCCAACGGTCGTGCCAGGTCATGCATCTGCTCTTGCAACTTGCCTTCGGTCTTCATGATCAGCCAGGTGCAGCCGAGCAAGGCATAAGCCACTACCAGCGCCACGCCGCAGAACAGCGTGAACGGCGTGCACCAATCCAGCGAACCACCGGCAAACTGGCGGTTGACCACCGGCAGACCATCAATAAACGCCCCAAGCGCCACCCCCTGAAAGAAGGTCGCCGTCACTGAGCCACCGATAAAGGCTTTGTCCCAGATGTGGCGTTTGTCGTCCTTGGCCTTGAAGCGAAACTCGAACGCAACGCCGCGGAAGATCAGCCCGATCAGCATCAGGATCAACGGCAGGTACAGCGCCGAGAGCACCACCGAATAGGCCAGCGGGAATGCGCCAAAGAGCGCCGCACCGCCCAACACCAGCCAGGTTTCATTACCGTCCCAGACCGGCGCGACGGTGTTCATCATCACGTCGCGGTCGCGGTCGCCCTTGATGAAGGGGAAAAGAATCCCGATCCCCAGATCGAACCCATCCATGACCACGTACATCATGATGCCGAAGATGATGATCACGGCCCAGATCAGCGGAAGATCAATACCCATGACTCAGTTCCCCTTGTTCAGGCTGTCGCTGAGATCGCCATCATCATCAGCAGCGGAAAGCGGACGGGCTGGCGTGCGTTTCTGGCCAGGACCACCGTGGCTCGGCTCGGCACCTTCGTTGATCACTGGACCTTTGCGCACCAGACGCATCATGTAACCCAGGCCCACACCGAACAGCGAGAAATACACCACGACGAACAGCGCGAGGGTGATGCTCATTTGCGTGAAGCTATGCCCGGACGAGGCATCCGCCGTGCGCATCAATCCGTAGACCACCCACGGCTGACGACCAATCTCGGTGGTGAACCAGCCGGCAAGGATTGCGATCAGACCAGAGGGGCCCATCCACAACGCCAGGTAAAGGAACGGACGAGACGAGTACAGGGTGTCGCGCTTGCGCAGCCAGAGGCTCCACAAACCGGTGAAGATCATCAGCATTCCAAGGCCAACCATGACCCGGAACGACCAGAACACAATGGTCGAATTCGGCCGGTCTTCAGGTGGGAAATCCTTGAGTGCCGGTACTTGTTCGTTCAGCGAGTGGGTCAGGATCAGGCTGCCCAGGTACGGAATCTCTACGGCAAAACGGGTCTTCTCGGCTTTCATGTCTGGCCAGCCGAACAGGATCAACGGGGTCGGTTCATCGCCGATATTTTCCCAGTGACCTTCGATCGCCGCAATTTTCGCCGGTTGATGCTTGAGGGTATTGAGGCCGTGGAAGTCGCCGATGACCGCCTGAATCGGTGCCACGATCAGGGCCATCCACATCGCCATCGACAGCATTGTGCGGATCGCCGGATTGTCGCGGCCACGCAACAGATGCCAGGCAGCAGACGAACCGACGAAGAAGGCCGTGGCGACAAAAGCAGCGGTGGCCATGTGCATCAGACGATATGGGAACGACGGGTTGAAAATCACCGCCAGCCAGTCAACCGGGATCACTTGGCCATTGACGATTTCATAGCCTTGCGGAGTCTGCATCCAACTGTTGGAAGCCAAAATCCAGAAGGTAGAAATGATCGTCCCGATCGCTACCATGACCGTTGCGAAGAAGTGCAGCTTGCGCCCGACCCTGTTCCAGCCAAACAACATAACGCCGAGGAAGCCCGCTTCAAGGAAGAATGCCGTGAGCACTTCATACGTCAGCAGCGGCCCGGTGACGGACCCGGCGAAATCGGAGAAACGGCTCCAGTTGGTACCAAACTGATAGGCCATAACCAGCCCGGAAACCACCCCCATGCCGAAATTGACGGCAAAGATCTTCGACCAGAAATGGTACAGATCGCGGTAGGTATCGTTATGCGTCTTCAGCCACAGGCCTTCAAGCACCGCAAGGTAACTCGCCAGACCGATAGTGATGGCCGGAAACAGGATGTGGAATGAGATGGTGAACGCGAACTGAATTCGGGCGAGATCAAGTGCCTCCAATCCGAACATAAGTCTTCCTCTGTCAGGTAATACCGGTTGCGGGCGTCAGGCCTGCACCCACTGTCCCCACGGATATGGAGTGTGGCGAATTCGTTCTTTTCTAAACCATCACAACGCAGGAGTTCTGGCCATCTGGCCGCCGGAGCAATTCCCGCGAAGGAATTGATCTGGATCAAGCAACGATCAAAGAGTAGTCCGATTTTTGGGCCTGTACTGTGTGGTCTTTTGTCGCGTGACAGGTTGCCTCACCGGGTACTGTGGCGTTGCTGGCGGATTAGGTGTCTAGCTAACTAAATTTCCTGCGCCTGCAACTTCTGCTTACAGCTTGGTGATAATCTCGATTTCCCCCCCGCTCAGACCTGCCTTTTCAGATGCCTAGCCAAGCCCCGCTGCTGTTGCGTCATCACCGCCCTTTCATCGCGTTCTGGCTGGCTCGGGTGTTTACCGCTAGTGGTTTCCAGATGCTCACTGTGGCCATCGGCTGGAACCTCTATCAACTGACCGGCAATGTCCTGGACCTCGGCTGGGTCGGGCTGGTGGAGTTCGCTCCGCGAGTGCTGTTCATGCTCCACACCGGGCATGTGGCGGATCGTTATGACCGGCGCAAGATCGCGGCCATCTGCCAATCCCTGCAAGCATTGATCGCATTGGCCCTGGTCATCGGCAGCGCCACCGACAACGTCACCCGGGAAATGATCTTCATCCTCGCGTTCCTGCTGGGTGCCGCCCGCTCGTTCGAAATGCCGACGACTCAAGCGTTGCTACCGACCATCGTCCCCAGCGCGCTGTTCCCGCGAGCCGTTGCCGCTTCGCAGTCAGCCCAGCAATCGGCCACCATCGTCGCGCCGGCCCTGGGCGGTTTGCTATACGCCTTCGGCAGCGTCTGGGTCTACGGCCCAACGGTGATTTTGTACATCATTGCCTGCCTGCTGATGCTCAACCTGCCCGCCCGGCAGACGCCGCTGAACAAAGGCAAAGCCACGCTGGATTCGCTGCTGGCCGGGGTTCGTTTCATTCGCAGTCGCCCGGACATTCTTGGGGCGATATCGCTGGACCTGTTCGCTGTACTGCTTGGCGGTGCGACAGCGTTGCTGCCGGTATTCGCCAAAGACATCCTGCTCACGGGGCCGTGGGGCTTGGGATTGCTGCGCTCCGCCCCCGCTGTCGGCGCCTTGCTGATGTCGCTGTGGCTGGCGCGTTTTGCCGTGGAGCGCCAGGTCGGACGAATCATGTTCACCGCAGTCGGCGTGTTCGGTGTCGCGACTATTGCCTTCGGCCTGTCGACCTCGTTCTGGTTCTCCCTCGCGGTGCTGGTGGTACTCGGCGCGGCGGACATGATCAGCATGGTGATCCGCGCCTCGTTCGTACAGCTGGAAACCCCGGATGAAATGCGCGGCCGAGTCAGTGCGGTGAACGGTTTGTTCATTGGCGCTTCGAACCAATTGGGTGAGTTCGAATCCGGACTGACCGCCCATTGGCTCGGCACCGTGCCAGCAGTGGTGCTCGGTGGAATTGGCACGCTGATAGTCACCGGGGTGTGGGTCAAACTGTTCCCGACCCTGGCCAGTCGCGACCGCATGCATGCGGATGTGAGTGTCGAAATAAAAGTCTGAAAAGTCCGTTTTCTAGTTTATGAACACCGCTAAACCAGCAACTCCCCCGCCACCGCCGCCCGTTTGCCCTTGCCGCAGAGTTGCTCCACCAGGGTCAACGCCAACTGCAGCGTCGCTCCGGAGCCTTGGGCGGTGATGCAGTTGCCGTCCACCACAACCGGCTGGTCGATGAAGTTGCAGCCGGACAAGTAATGGCTGACCGTTGGCAGGCAAGTCATGCGTCGCTGGCGCAGAACCCCGTATGTCTGCAAGGCCACCGCCGGGGCTTCAGCGATACCTGCAAACAGGCGTCCGGCGGTCGCCTGGCTTTTGACCAATTGCAGCAAGGGTTGATGGGCCGCCAAATTCTGCACGCCGACTATTCCTCCGGGCAGTACGATCAAGTCGAAATGCTGCGCCAACACATCCACCAGCATGGCGTCAGCGGTCAGGCGAGTACCGCGCGCGCAGGTGAGCATGCGCCGCGACTCGATGCTGGCCACTACCACTTCTATTTTGGCGCGGCGCAGCACGTCTATAAGCGTCACGCTTTGCAGGTCGTCGATGCCTTCGGCGAGGGTGATCAGGGCTCTAAAGGTCATGGGCTGGTTCCACACAATGATCTTTAAAGCTTAGTCAGCTTTCGCTACAAGCGTCCGGGCAGTGCGATTACTTGATGTAGATCTGCGCTGACATCGTGTTTCCGGGCGCATTGATGGAGGTGTTGCGGAAGGTGAAGGTACCCTCCTGTTTACCGACCAGATCGAAGACGTAGAGGTAGCCGACGATCTTCGCCGAACCGGAACACTCCCCCAAACCGTTGCCGCCGTCCCCGCACACTCTTGTTTTAGTGCCGTTCACAACAAAACCGTCCAACGCGACGGTCGGGTTACGGCCATAACCCTGTTCCAGCACGAAAACCCTGATAGTCCCGGCGCCGTGATTGCATTGGGTCTGTTTACGGCCATCCGCCACATCTTCATAGCCACAGGCGGGTGACTGGACCTTGAGAATTTTCACCTCACTCAGTGGCGGGGCCGAAGCGGCGGCGGCCGTTTGCGCCCCCATCAACGCAGCCATCGCGACCCACAGGCCAGCAATCACGGAAATACCGTTGAATCTGCTCTTCATATACCCCCCAAAAACGTGCGCGCAGTATGCATCAGACCGTGACGAGGCAAAACACAGCAGAACGTCCTTGCACGACTGGCACACGCTCGTTGAATGAGCGGCAGTCTTTTTCCACTGTAAGGCAATGTTTTGCCGCCCTTGATGCAACTTAACTACAGGCTACAGAACAACCATAAAACAACTACAACCACTAAAGAAAAAGATTACAAAAATATAAGAAACAGAAAAGTTTCAATTTAAAAAAGCACAATAAAAAACCCCACTTCGCCTTTAGCTCACTGACTGGCATAGGCATTGCTAATACCTCTCCGCCGCCTGCTTAGGAGCACGCTGCCCCCCACAACAAAACAGGGAGTTTGCCATGTGTGTAACCGGCGTTAATGTTTCACTCAGCGCATTACAGTCAAACAACAGATCAACCCGCAAAACACCCGTTTCGACGGAGTTCAAGAACGCGATGAAGGGCCTGACGTGTTCTATTTATGGAGGTTCTTCTCAATGAATGTAAAAATCACTTCACCTATCATGTCGAAGCAAGCCGACGCATACGTAATCAAGAACCCCAAAGAAACTCAAAACGCTCACACTATTACAAACACGGACGAGGCTGCACGCATCCTGAATGTTTCAGGTGAAGCCTCTATTAATGAATTGAAAAATTTTTTGAAAGGGTATGATCTGACCTCTATCAGTACAAACGAATTAGCAAAAATCGGTTCAAAACTGCAGGAGAGCGGCTTGATAGATCGGGGGGTTGCTGCCCAATTTGTGTCAGGAAATATGGCGTGTGACTCAAATGGGCAACAAACAGACAAAGATGTGAAATTCAATGCTATCGCTATGTTTAATCAGATGCTTACTGAGAATCAGGACTATGCACGCGCCAATCCAGCAAGCGCTGCTCAAGATTCTTTCAAGTATGTGACACAGGCCTTGCTGGGAGCGAACAAAGTTACAAACGCACTGTCTTATTTTGCACACTCCTCTCAGAACAATCTCTCTGTTAGCGAGCGTGCTTGATTAACGCCGATGCTCGCGGAGCTTAAAACCCTGCGCACATCGGATAGCGATAGCGCTTATCTACTGTACGCGGTGGTTCCCGAGTAGCCTCTTGCGGCAGAAAGTCTATTAACGTGCCGAACTCTATACGTGCCCAGAGGGCTGAGCGTCGATGCATTAGCACCCGTTCCACCGGCTACCTGCGTCCAGGTTAATCCAATCAGCCGATCAATATACAGGTCTGGAGCTGATCCCGCGCCTGATGCTTTTATAGTAGAGTTTATATTGGCCTGCCGACATCCATTTGCACCCGTTATGGTAAAAGGCCCTTTCACAATAACGAATGAATTCGCAGGTACAACTCCACTGTAGCTGTCTCTGATATTTGTGCATGCCGCAGACGCCTGACCTGCAATTAACAATAAGCCAATCAGAGGTAGCAAAATTAAACACTTCATACTTAGATCTCGATTATGGTTGATATGAATATCAGGTGAGCTCGTCACCAGCCACCCCTCAAGGCTGAGCACAGGTGGAGTCCACACCCTAAGGCAGGACGCCGAGTGAGTTGCAGTACCTATATATCGGTCCACGGATGCCTTGACGCTGTATCTTTCATACCCGCGCGTTAATCGTTCAAGCACGGGGTTCGGTTAACAACGCTCTGCGGATACGTGCAATTTTCCATCAGCGTTTCTCTCGCACGCACAGGCAGCCATCCGTGTGTGCGGCTGGTATGATGCGCGGCTTTTTCCGACCCACAGAAAATCAACAGGCGCCTCAGGCAGTCTGTGCTTTGCTGTTGAAGTCGATACATTCACGGCGCCGAGCGCGCCACGGGGAGCAGACATGCTGGAAAGGCTGTTTCAACTCAAGGCACACAACACCAACGTGCAGACTGAGATTCTTGCGGGCCTCACGACCTTCCTGGCCATGGCCTACATTCTGTTCGTCAACCCGAGCATCCTCGGCGAGACCGGCATGGACAAGGGTGCAGTGTTTGTCGCGACCTGTCTGGCGGCAGCCATCGGCTCGACCGTGATGGGCCTGATCGCCAACTACCCGATCGCTCTGGCGCCGGGCATGGGCTTGAACGCCTTCTTCACCTACACCGTCGTCCTGCACATGGGCCACACCTGGCAAGTGGCGCTGGGGGCGGTGTTCATCTCGGCGGTGATGTTTTTCCTGCTGTCGATCTTCCGCATCCGCGAATGGATCATCAACAGCATCCCGCTGGCGTTGCGTTCAGCGATTGCCGCCGGTATTGGCCTGTTTCTCGCAATTATCGCCCTGCATAACGCCGGTATCGTGGTCAGCAATCCGGCCACCATGGTTGGCCTGGGCGACCTGAAACAACCGGCTCCTATCCTCGCCACCCTCGGTTTTGTGCTGATCGTCGCCCTTGAAGCACTGAAGGTTCGCGGAGCGGTACTGATCGGTATTCTTTCGGTGACCATCGTCTCGATCCTGATGGGCTTTACCCCGTTCGGTGGCGTGATGTCGGTACCGCCATCGCTGGCGCCGACCTTCCTGCAACTGGACATCAAAGGCGCGCTGGACATCGGTCTGGTCAGCGTGATCTTCGCCTTCTTGTTCGTCGACCTGTTCGACAACTCCGGCACGCTGATCGGTGTAGCCAAACGCGCCGGGCTGATGGGCAAGGACGGCCACATGCCGAAAATGGGCCGTGCCCTGATCGCCGACAGTACTGCCGCCATGGCCGGTTCCTTGCTGGGCACCTCGACCACCACCAGCTACATCGAGTCGGCAGCAGGCGTCAGCGCCGGTGGCCGTACCGGTTTGACCGCCGTTGTCGTGGCGATCCTGTTCCTGTTGGCGCTGTTCTTCTCGCCACTGGCCAGCAGCGTTCCGCCATTCGCTACCGCTCCAGCCTTGCTGTTCGTCGCGGTATTGATGACCTCAGGTCTGGCTGAAATAGACTGGGACGACATCACCGTTGCCGCACCTGTGGTAGTCACTGCGCTGGCCATGCCGTTCACCTATTCCATCGCCAACGGCATCGCCTTCGGTTTCATTTCCTGGACTGCGATCAAATTGCTGTCCGGCCGAGGCCGTGAACTGAACTCCGCGTTGGTGATTCTGTCGATTCTGTTTGTGATCAAGTTGGGTTGGTTCAACGCATGAGTGCTCCGTCTTTCGACACCGAGTCCTACACCCGTCAGCTCGACGAAAAAGCTGCGCGCCTGCGCGAATTGCTGGCGCCGTTCGATGCGCCCGAGCCTCAGGTGTTCGACTCACCGCTGAAAAATTTCCGCCTGCGCACCGAATTCCGCCTGTGGCGCGAAGACGGCCAGCGCCACTACGCGATGTTCGCCCCGGGGGACAATCGCACGCCTATCCTCATCGAAGAGTTCCCGATCGCCAGCCTGCGCATCAATCAATTGATGCCGCAGCTCAAGGCCGCATGGCAAGCCAGCGCTGCCTTGAGTCACAAACTGTTTCAGGTGGATTTCCTGACCACCCTGGCCGGCGATGCGATGATCACTCTGTGCTATCACCGCCCGCTGGATGAGCACTGGCACGTGGCTGCCCAGAAGCTGGCCGCCGACTTGAATGTCAGCGTAATTGGCCGCTCCAAGGGCAAGCGCGAGGTAATCGGGCGCGATTATGTGGTCGAAAAACTCGACGTTGGCAGCCGCACGTTCAGCTACCGCCAACCGGAAGGCGCGTTCACTCAGCCCAATGGCACGGTCAACCAGAAGATGCTCAACTGGGCGTTCGACGCCCTTGGCGAGCGCTCCGACGATTTGCTGGAGCTGTATTGCGGCAACGGTAACTTCACCCTGCCGCTGGCGACCCGTGTGCGCAAAGTGCTGGCCACCGAGATCAGCAAGACTTCGGTGAATGCCGCGCTGAGCAACCTCAGCGAAAACGCTGTGGATAACGTCATCCTGGTGCGTTTGTCTGCTGAAGAACTGACCGAAGCCCTCAACGAGGTTCGCCCGTTCCGTCGCCTGCATGGCATTGACCTCAAGAGCTACGAGTTTGGCAGTGTGTTCGTCGACCCGCCTCGCGCCGGCATGGACCCGGATACTTGCGAGCTGACCCGACGTTTCGAGAATATCCTCTATATCTCGTGCAACCCCGAGACGCTCGCAGCCAATATCGCGCAACTGCACGACACCCACCGCATCACCCAATGTGCATTGTTCGACCAGTTCCCATGGACCCATCACATGGAGTCCGGGGTGTTGTTGACCCGGCGCTGAAACTGCTCTGATAAACAAAAACAGCCGTCGCAATGACGGCTGTTTTGTTTGGATCCTGTTTAAAGGGCTACATCGGCCTTGCGCGGGCGACCACCCTTTTTGCCGTTGGCACGGGCCGCCCGCGCTTTGGCATCACTGCTCTGACGACCGTTACGAGAGGCGATCACCACTGCCGCCATATCCATCAACGGTTTGCTGGCTGATATCAGGCCGGCGATGGAAACCTGTAAATCCCGCGCCTCATGACAGATCGCAGTACCTGCAAAGCCAACCTCCAACCCGGCGAAATCCTCGACCTTGAAATCATCGAATTCCGGATAGTTCTTCACCGGCAGCAGAATCGCGCTTCCATCTTCAAATCCGATAGAAAGGCGCTGCTCCTGAAATTCCACTGTGGTCGCATTGACCCCGCAACTGCGGCGAGCCAGACCACGTTCTATCGCCTCATCCAAAGCGGCCTCGGTTACCGGCCCATCGAATGGCACCCTGGCCTTTATCGTTTTCATAGTTCGATCTCCACCCCGTCTGGTGCGTCAACCAGCCCCAACAGGGTTTTATTACCCTCTAGCTCATAACGAGCCGATTCAATTAGATAGGTCGTGCTGCCAAGCCTTTTCGTTGCGACCACTTCATCTGTTAGCCAATCCCATAACTGATTATCCAGGCAGGCAGTCTGAATTTTGGCCCACCAAATAGTGCGCGCACGCTGCAAATGGGCAGTTTGTTTCAGCTCCTGACGCAAGCCCTCCAGAACAGCCAAAGGCGGTCGGCGGGCATAAGGGATGACATCCCATAGCTCAACGCCGTTATGCCAAAAGCTGAATTTGAAACGAGCACTCCATCTACCTCCGTCTACATGCACGTGAGGCGGACAATGTTCGTCGCGCAGCATCACCACCATCACCAATCCCTTGTAACTGCATACCTTCATGCTAACCCATCCGTTAGGTTGATGAGCCTGCTGGCTCTGTTTTCCTTAATGAATCCGATAGCTGGCAGTTTTTTCCATACCGCTGCCCGAACTTGAGACTAGTTCGGGCGGTGGGCAAGAGCCGTTGTCCTGAAGCGTCAAGTCGTAAGCAATCCTTACGATCCCGCCCTCTGCCCAGGTTGAAATGTCCGATTACCGAACACTTCTTTTCATCCTTTCTCGTCTACCGCTCACCTTCAATTGACCGAAGTAACTAGTTAGTACAATTTATCTCCACGAGCTGATCCCCCTCAGCCAAAGCCAAAAATAACAACGGAGATACCCCCTATGTCCCCTATCGTTCTGGTGCTCAACGGCCCGAACCTGAACATGCTCGGCACCCGCGAGCCGGCGACCTACGGCCATGAAACACTGGCTGACATATCGGCCTTATGCGGCCGCGCCGCAGAGGAATTCGGGTTGGTGGTGGAGTTTCGCCAGACCAATCATGAGGGCGAGTTGCTCGATTGGATTCACGGTGCGCGCGGGCGCTGTGCCGGGATCGTGATCAACCCGGCCGCCTGGACCCACACCTCGGTGGCGATCCGCGATGCGCTAGTGGCAAGTGAATTGCCAGTGATCGAAGTGCACCTGTCCAACGTGCATGCCCGTGAGCCGTTCCGTCATCACTCGTTTGTGTCGGCGATTGCCAAGGCGGTGCTTTGCGGTTTTGGCAGCAACGGCTACCGCCTGGCGCTGGAACATTTCAGTCAGCAGTTGAAGGGGTGATCGGCATGTCGCAGAACAACGCTGTACTGGCCGGACTGATTGGCGCGGGCATCCAGGCATCGCGCACACCTGCGCTGCACGAACACGAAGGCGATGCCCAAGGCTTGCGCTATCTCTATCGGTTGATCGATCTGGATCAGTTGAAACTCGACAGCAACGCCCTGCCCGACCTGCTGTTGGCCGCAGAACGGATGAATTTCACCGGGCTGAACATCACCTTCCCGTGCAAGCAAGCGATCATCCCGTTACTCGACGAACTCTCGCCTGAGGCCCGCGGCATCGGTGCGGTGAACACCGTGGTGCTCAAGGACGGTAAACGCATCGGCCACAACACCGATTGTCTGGGCTTCGCCGAAGGCTTTCGACGTGGCTTGAATGGCGTCGCCCGCGAGCGTGTGGTGCAAATGGGCGCTGGCGGTGCCGGAGCGGCGGTGGCTCATGCGTTGCTGAGCGAAGGTGTGCAACAGTTGAGTATTTTCGACGTGGAAACCCGCCGCGCGCAAAGCCTGGCAGACAATCTCAACAAACACTTCGGTGCCGGTCGCGCCCGGGCGGGAGCCGATCTGCCGAGTGCACTGGCGCAAGCCGATGGTTTGGTAAACACCACGCCGATGGGCATGGCCAAGCTACCGGGAACGCCGGTGCCGGTAGAGTTGCTGCGCGCAGACTTGTGGGTCGCGGAGATCGTTTACTTCCCGCTGGAAACCGAACTGCTGCGCAATGCCCGCGCATTGGGTTGCCGTACGCTGGATGGCGGCACCATGGCAGTGTTTCAGGCAGTGAAGGCGTTTGAACTGTTCAGCGGGGTGGTGCCGGATGCGCCGCGGATGCTCGAACATTTTCAGAGCATGAATGGCTAAGAGCTTCGCGGGCAAGTGTGGTGAGGGGGCAAGCCCTTGCCCCCTCACCACAGGTCAGGCCTGCAAATACCGCAACACCGACTCGCAAATCATCTCGCGATGGCGCTGCTTGATCGCTTCGTCCGGCAGGTCGATCTGAAAGATCTCGCCGAAGGTATGGCGGTTCGACACGCGATAGAAACAGAACGAACTGATCAACAAATGCACGTCCAGCGGTATAAGCCCGCTGCGGAATACGCCCGTCTCGGCACCGCGCTGCAGAATCTCGCCCAGTGAATCCAGAATAGTGTTGTTCATCGCCTTGATCGCGTCGGACTGCTTCACATATTCAGCGTTGTGAATGTTCTCGATGCTGACGATGCGCACGAAGTCGACGTTGCGGTCGTGGTGATCGAAGGTGAATTCCACCAGCCGCCGAATCGCCTCTCGGGGTTCCAGCTCAGTCAGGAGCAGACGGTTCTCGGTGCTGCGGATATCACCGTAGAGTTTCTCCAGCACCTCGACGTAGAGCTGTTCCTTACTGCCGAAGTAGTAATAGATCATGCGTTTGGAGGTGTGGATACGCTCGGCGATGGCATCGACACGCGCACCCGAAAGCCCCTGCTGGACGAACTCGACAATGGCTTCTTGAAGAATGTTCTCGCGGGTCTTTTCCGGGTTGTTCTTGCGACTCTTGCGCGGCTGGAGAGCAGGCTCGTCAGGCGCTACGGAGAGTTCTGGGGTCATTGTCATTCTGGGCTCACGGCCATCAGTGCACAGGTTGCCGATTATGGGCCGCGCTACGCAGTGAAAGAAAGCACACAGGCGGCCGTTTCTGACCGCCGTTACGAAACTCCTACAACTTGGCGTGTCTCACGCCACCACTGCGCGATTTAGCCATCGCTGCCAGGCGCACCGCGACGTTCGCCGCGCCATAACCCACGTAGCCATTCTTGCGCTGGATAATTTCGAAGAAAAAACGCCCTTCGAAAGGTTCGGTATAGACGTGGAACAGCTCACCGCCCTGCGCGTCACGGTCATACAACACGTTGTAGTACGCCAGTTCGCTGAGAAACTCGTCGTCGAAATCGAAGCGTGCCGCGAGGTCATCGTAATAGTTGAGCGGGATGTCCAGCAGTGGCACACCGGCCGCTTTGGCCCGACTGACTTCGACGAAGATGTCATCACAATCGAAGGCGATGTGGTGCACACCGGAGCCACGATAACTGGACAATGCGTGTGAAATCGCCGTATTGCGGTTCTCGGAAATGTTCAGCGGCAAGCGAATCGAACTGCAACGGCTGCGCAACGCACGGCTCTTCACCAAACCATAAGGATCAGGCAGTACTACTTCATCGTCGGCCTCGAAATCCAGCAGGCTTTTGTAGAACAGCACCCAGCTGTCGAGACTGTCCGCCGGCAACGCCATGGCCATATGGTCGATGCGTTTGAGGCCGCCGCTGGCGGTCGACGCCGGTTGCAGGTTGAAGTCGGTGTCGTAGAGGTTTTTGCCGTCGGCGTCCTGATCCACCAGGTAAATCAGGCTGCCATCCGGCGCCCGCACCGCAGCCAGTTCAAGCTCGTTCGGCCCGACCAGGCCGCGATAAGGCTGACCTTTGTAAGCCACCGCCCGTGCCAGCGCGCTGGCGCTGTCCTTGACCCGAATCGCCGTGGCGCACAGCGACGGCCCGTGGGACTCGAAAAAACTGTGGGCAAAGGAGTACGGCTCAGAGTTGAGGATCAGGTTGATATCGCCCTGACGCAGCAGGCTGACGCTCTTGGAGCGATGCTGACCGGCCTTGACGAACCCCAACCGCTCCAGCCAATGGGAGAGCTTGGCGCCGAGGCTTTCGTCCACCGCGAACTCAAGAAACTCGATGCCGTCGTACTCGCTGGCTGCCGGCGTGGCGAACAGCGTATCGAGGTTGGCCACGGGCACGGCTTCTTGCTGCAGCCGCTCGCGGGTCTTTTCTTCCAGATACAGCAGCGAGCGCAAACCATCGGCGGCATTGGCCCGTGGCGGCGCGGCGCGGAAACCATCATTGAAGATTTCCAGTGACAGCGGCCCGGTGTAGCCGCTCTTGATGATGGGCGCGAGGAAGCCCGGCAAGTCGAACTCACCCTGGCCTGGGAAGCACCGGAAGTGCCGGCTCCACTCCAAAACGTCCATGGCCAGAATCGGCGCGTCGGCCATTTGCACGAAGAAGATTTTGTCGCCCGGAATTTCGGCGATGGCACTCGGGTCACCCTTGAGCGACAAGGTGTGAAAACTGTCCAGCAACACGCCGAGGCTTGGGTGATCGGCCTGACGGACGATGTTCCAGACCTGTTGATAAGTGTTCACATGCCGGCCCCAGGCCAGGGCTTCGTAGCCGATTCGCAAACCACGAGCGCCAGCGCGTTCGGCCAACAGACGCAAGTCGTCGATCAAGATCTGCTCATCGCCGACGCTGTCTGCCGAGGCGTTGCTGCACACCAGCACCAGATCGGTGCCGAGTTCCTGCATCAGGTCAAACTTGCGCTCGGCCCGTTCGAGATTGCGCGGCAAACGATCGCGGCGGCAGCCTTCAAAATCACGGAAGGGTTGAAACAGCGTGATGGCGATACCGAGGTCCGCGCACATCTGCTTGATTTCACGCGGGCTCCCGTCGTAGTAGAGCAGGTCATTTTCGAAGATCTCCACCCCGTCGAAACCGGCGGCGGCGATGGCTTCAAGTTTTTCCGGCAGGGTACCGCTCAAGGAAACGGTGGCAATGGAACGCTGCATGTTTCAACTCCCGATGAAATGGGCTGATCTTGTTAGAGGACCTGCACGCTTTCCGTAGCAGCTGGCGAAGCCTGCGTTCGGCTGCGAAGCGGTCGCAATCAAGCTGACTCGGTACATCAGATAAATCGCGGTCATCCGCTTTACGACCGCTTCGTCCGAATGCGGCCCAGACCTGACGCAGCCTTCGGCAGCTGCTACGGGGTTAGCGGTGTGAATTATTGAGCCGAGCCATCCATACAGCAATTCAAAGTGTACGAACTGGTTAGTTTTTTGGGCGATTATCGAACACAATGGCCGTTAGTGAATTGACGATTTTTCGCTCACTGCGCACCATCGACAGCACATTGAGCCCCGTCTCCGAAAGCGGGCCTCAGTTACCAAAGACCCAGAACACACCATAAAAATTTCAAAAATCGGGTACACGCTCATGCTCCCATCCAACGCCTTGCTTTCTTGCTCGCCCCTCCAAGCGCCTCGCCTGGCGCCCATTCGCAGCCCTCATCCGGACGCTCTACGCGCCCTCGGCTGAATCGTGCTTGCACGCTGAATAAAACGCTTTCGTCCGCTCAGCCCAGGCTTGAGTCGACGAGAACACTCAGCCAATCAATCATCGAGTTCGCCCTGCGCAAGCCCGCGCACCCCGACGATTGATCACGCGCCCTTGAAGTCCCGACGAGCCATGCTCGTCAGTCATTGAACGGATGGCACACATGATTCCTTCTCAAAGCTCACGCATGGCCCCGGACCTGAGCGCCACCAGAGGCGGTATAGGTGACAAGATTCGCGCAGCCATGGCGGTCGGCAAGACCCGCTGGGGCATGCTGGCACTGGTGTTTTTCGCCACCACCCTGAACTACATCGACCGCGCCGCACTGGGCGTGATGCAGCCAATCCTGGCCAAGGAAATGAGCTGGACGGCGATGGACTACGCCAACATCAACTTCTGGTTTCAGGTCGGCTATGCCGTCGGCTTCGTCTTGCAAGGACGGTTGATCGACAAGATCGGCGTGAAACGGGTGTTCTTCTTCGCCGTGCTGCTCTGGAGCCTGGCCACTGGCGCCCATGGCCTGGCGACGTCCGCACTTGGCTTCATGGTCTGCCGATTCATCCTCGGTCTGACCGAAGCCGCCAACTACCCGGCCTGCGTGAAAACCACCCGGCTGTGGTTCCCGGCTGGTGAGCGTGCCGTAGCAACTGGGATTTTCAACGCTGGCACCAACGTTGGCGCCATGTTTACCCCGATGCTGCTGCCGCTGATCCTGCAGGTTTGGGGCTGGCAAGCCGCGTTCCTCTGCATGTCGGCACTGGGCGCGATCTGGCTGATGTTCTGGGGTCTGAAATACTTCAACCCGGAAGATCACCCCTCGGTCAAACAATCCGAACTGGACTACATCCAGAAGGAAGTCGAGCCGGAACAAACCCCGGTGCCCTTCTCGCGGATCCTGCGCATGCGGGGCACCTGGGCCTTCGCCCTGGCCTATGCGATCACCGCGCCAGTGTTCTGGTTCTACCTGTACTGGCTGCCGCCCTTTCTGAACCAGCAGTACAACCTGGGCATCAACGTGACCCAAATGGGTATCCCGCTGATCATCATTTACCTGACTGCCGACTTCGGCAGCGTCGGCGGCGGCATTCTGTCCTCGTTCCTGATCGGTCGCGGGGTCACGCCGATCAAGGCTCGCTTGATGTCCATGCTGCTGTTCGCCTGCTGCATCATTGGCGTAATCATGGCCGCAGGCTCGAGCAGTCTATGGGTCGCGGTGTTTGCCATCTCCCTGGCCATCGGTGCGCACCAGGCCTGGACCGCGAACATCTGGAGCCTGGTGATGGACTACACGCCCAAACACATGATGAGTACGGTGTTCGGCTTCGGCGGCATGTGCGCGGCCATCGGCGGGATGTTCATGACTCAGTTGGTCGGCTACATCCTGACCACCACCCATAACAACTACACCGTGCTGTTCACCATGATCCCGGCGATGTACTTCATCGCGCTGATCTGGCTGTACTTCATGGCACCGCGTAAGATCCCGAAAGTCGAAAACTGATCCACCCTCGCGCAGGTCTGACGCCAGGCCTGCGTACCCCCTCCCACGCGCGAGTGATTCACTGGCGCCGCTGTTGCCAAACCGCCGCCAACCCGCTGAGACAAATCACGCCGATGCCGACCACTGTGGTCAGGGTCGGTGTATGGGAAAACAGCAGCCACCCCAGCAAACCGGCGAAGACAATCTGGCAGTAACCAAATGGCGCCAGCAACGCCGGTGCCGCGTGACGAAACGCCTGGGTCAGAAACAAATGCGCGGTCATGCCACAGGCGCCCAACGCCACCATCAGCAAACCGTGACCAACGCTCGGTACTTGCCAGAAGAACGGCACCAACGCACTCATTACCAAGGTGTTGCACAGGCCGGCGAAAAAGTTGCTGGTAGTTGGGCTGTCCAACTCGCTGAGCTTGCGGGTGAGCAACTGGTAAAAGCAGAAGAACAGCGCCGAACAGAATGGCAACAGCACCGCCGGGGTGAACAGTTCGCCGCCGGGATGGACGATGATCAGTACCCCGATGAAACCGCAGATCACTGCCAGCCATTGGCCGCGGGTGACGTGCTCACCGAGCAACGGCACCGACAACGCCGTGACCAATACCGGCGCAAGGAAATTGACTGCCGTCGCTTCGGCCAACGGGATGAACAACAACCCCGTGGTGAACAACAAACTGGTACAGAGCAGGCACAGCGCCCGCAAGAGCTGCAGCAGCGGACGTTTGCTGCGCAGCACCCGCAAGCCCGATTGCGGCAGGAAAATCCCAGCCATCAACAACGTATGAACCAGATACCGCGCCCAGACCACCATCATCACCGGATAGAAACCGGAGAGGTATTTGGACAAGGCGTCATGGCTGGAAAACAGAAAGGTCGCCACGACGACCAACAGAATGCCCTTGAAGGGCTGATTGACGCCGGAAAGGGGTGTGCTGAGGGTCATGGGATTCTCTGGGAGATTGATCGTTCCCACGCTCTGCGTGGTAACGCATCCATGGACGCTCCGCGTCCGTTTCTGAAGTGACGCAGAGCGTCACGGTATGCATAACGATCAGCTACAGGTTTTCCAACAACGCCCGGGTCTTGTCCAACGCCATTTGCGCCCGCTGCAAGGCGCTCACGCCTTGCTCCAACAAATGCACAGTCGGAATCTCCAGGCTCAAGGGAATATTGACCGGTAAACAACGTAACAACCCAAGCAAGTCGCAATCGCCGTCGCCGGGGAAACGCCGCTCGTTGCGCGCCTGACGCAGAATCTCCTGCATATCCGCTGGCCGTGGCCCCGCCACATCGCACAGCTGTGCATAACGCAGGCGAGAAGGTGCCATCCTGACTATGTCCTCCAGCCGCGAAGCCGAGCGGTCGAAATGGAAGGCATCCACCAGCACCCCGCCCGTTTCCCGTCCGGCGTTTTCCACAATGCGCGCGGCTTGCTCGAGGTTACGCGCATCGGTCCAGGGCATGAATTCCAGATGCGTGTGCAACCCATACTGACTGGCCAGGTCGCACAACGCAGCAAAGTTATCCGTCAGCCGTGACTCATTCGGATCATTACCTGCGACCAACAATTCACTGGCCCCAAGTTCAGCGCCGACAGCAAGGATCGCCTCAAAATCTGCAACACAGGTTTCTGGTTTGAGCCTCAGGATCTCCACATCGAGCACCCGGATGCCGGTGTCACGTAACCGCGTCAATGTTTGCCGGAGTAGCCCGGGGTCAGCAACCAACGGAAAATGGTGTTCCTCAGGCGTCGCCGGCACCAGTCGCAAGCCGACATGGCTGTAACCGGCACGGGCGGCGACCTCGACCATTTCCGGTGGCGACACTTCGAGCACTGTCAGGCTGGCCAGGGAAAAAATACGTTCGCTCATAGTCATCACTCGATCAGGGCCGGGGCGCAAGCGCGACCGGTTTCGGCGGCTTCGCGGATGGCTTCAATCAATGCCAGGGTGCGAGCGGCGTCGGCGACACTCACCAGTGGTTCCACTTCGCCTCGCGCAACTCGGACGAAATGCTGCAATTGCAGGCGCAACGCCTCATCCGCAGTGAAACTTTCCTGCACCGCCAGCAACGGCTGATGCCACCCGGCACCGGCCTCGGCGTACTGCCAACGCTTGAGCTGCGGGATGCTCAGCGCACCACCGGTTCCAGCCAGCAAGTAGCACGGTTGATCGGATTGCTGTGGATAAATCGGGTTTTCACCGGAGTCCAGCTCCCAACTCCAGGGCGCCGCCACCGCATCGGAACCGGTCAGACTGCCCAACGCACCGTTGTCGAATTGCAGCAATACCGCCGCGCAATCTTCATTGGCAAAACCGCGCACGGCGTTACTGGTGATGGCCTGAACCTGGCGTACTTCGCCGCACAGATGGCGCAGCAAATCGAGATCGTGGATCAGGTTGGTCAGCAACATCCCGGCACCGGGCTCACGGCGCCAGGGGATCTCGAAATAGCTGTCCGGTTTTTGCAATTGCCAGAGTGCGGTCACCGTGGTCAGCCGCCCCAGTGCGCCGCTGCGCACCAACTCATGAGCGCGTACGATCAACGGATTGTGCCGCCGGTGATGCCCCACCAACACCGGCACACCCGTGGCTTTCGAGGCAGCAACCAGCTCGCGCACTTCGTCCATGTGCACACCCACCGGTTTCTCCAGCAGCACCGGCACACCCAGGCTCAAACAATCCAGTGCCGTGCTGACATGCAGGTTGTTTGGGTTGGCGACGATCACCGCCTCTGGCTGCACCTGCTCGAGCATCTGCCGGTGATCAGCGAAATACGGAACGTCCCACTCGGCGGCCATGCCAGCGGCCTGAGGCCCCGGATCGGCTACCGCACACAACGTGGCTTCGGTTAGGTGTTTGAGGTGGTGATAATGCTGCTGGCCCATATTGCCGGCGCCGATCAGAGCGATGCGAAGTGGCGAGTTCAAAGCGGAAATCCTCTTGTGATTGTTCTCGGGAGGCTGAATTCAATTTATTTAGAACTCGGTTCCAATTTCAATCAAGAGAGAAATAAAAAACTGTGCGAACAGCGCACGGATTTGAGAAATGAGAGGCCGTGATGCTGATCGTTCCCACGCTCCCGCGTGGGAATGCCTCAATGGACGCTCCGCGTCCGCTTTTGTGACGCAGAGCGTCACGGGCTGCATTCCCACGCAGAGCGTGGGAACGATCATTTGAGTCAACCTGAAAGGATCAACTAAACAACTCAGACGCCTGGCTCGCCGCCGACAACTCGTCCGCAAACCTCAACAACAGCGGCGCCAATTCATGCAGCCGTGCCTGAGGCAGCCGCGCACTCGGCCCCGCCACACTGAGCACACCAACCACCCGCCCATCCACTGGATGACGCACCACCGCGGCAATCGCCGAGGTGCCGACCGCTGAACTCTCCTCGACCCAGGCATAGCCCTGCTCACGAGCCAGACGCAAACGTTCGAGCAGTTCAATGTTGGAACGCGGCGCATTCGGGCCCAGCTCCAGCGGGACGTCTGCAGCCTGTCGTTCAACCAGCGACAAGGCCTCTGCGTCACTCAGGCAAGCCAGCCAGGCATGCCCGGATGCGGTGTAGAACAGCGGCGCTTCACGGCCCATGTCAGGGTCGTAACGCAGGCCGGAACGGGCACCCTGAGACTTGGCAATCCAGGTCTGGCGCTCGCCCTCGATCACCCCCAAACGCACCAGTTCACCGGTTTCCTGAGCCAGACGATCAAGCACCGGCTGAACGATATCCGCCCCGCTGCTGGACAGGTAACGAAAGCCCATGGCGACCAGTTTGGTCGACAGGTGATAACGCAGATTGTCAGGATTTTGCCGCACGTAACCCAGCCGGATCAGCTCAGCGAGCAGACGGTGGGTGGCGCTTTTCGGGATGTCCAGTTGCTCCGCCAGGGTCTGCATCGGCAGGCCTCGCGGGTCACTGGTAAGACTTTCCAGAACGCTGAAAACGCGCTCGATTTGACTGCCGGCCATGGTTGGGGTCCAGACGAAATTTGCGTGATTCTAGAAGACAACGTATCGAATACGAAACCTGGAACTGCGTTCCGGGATGAAATCAGTCCTCAGCCCGTCACTTGCCGTTTTCAATTCGACTCCGTATATTTTGGAATCAAGTTCCACAAAATAACAACTTACTTGAGTCCTTCCGGAGTTCTGCCTCGATGCCTGCCGCCTCCCCCCAGCAAGAAATCGACTGCGACGTACTGATCGTCGGCTCTGGCGCGGCGGGTCTGTCAGCCGCCGTCACGGCCGCATGGCATGGCCTTAACGTCATCGTCGTCGAAAAGGACGAGGTGTTCGGCGGCGCCAGCGCCTGGTCCGGCGGCTGGATGTGGGTGCCGTGCAACCCCTTGGCCCAACGCGCTGGCATCATCGAAGACGTGGAACTGCCGCGCACCTACCTCAAGCACGAACTGGGCGAGCGCTATGAGCCGGCGCTGATCGATGCCTTCCTCGAAGCAGGGCCGCGCATGGTGTCGTTCTTCGAGCGCCACACTTCGCTGCAGTTTGCCGACGGCAACGCCATCGCCGATATCCATGGCGAGACTCCAGGGGCTGGCACCGGCGGACGTTCAGTCATCGCCGCGCCCTACGACGGTCGTAAGGTCGGCAAACTGCTCAAGAGCCTGCGCAAAACCATGCGTGAGACTTCGTTCATGGGCATGCCGATCATGGCCGGTGCCGATCTTTCGGCGTTCCTCAACCTGACCCGCTCACTGCCCGCAGCACTGCACGTGGTCAAGCGCTTCAGCCGACATTTGCTTGACCTCATGCTGCACGGCCGCGCCATGCACTTGGTCAACGGTGTGGCGCTGATCGCCCGCCTGGCGAAATCGGCTGAAGACCTCGGCGTGTTGCTCTGGGCATCGGCACCAGTTACCGAGTTACTGCACGAGAACGGCGAGGTACGCGGTGCGGTGGTCAGTACCGCCAAGGGGACCTTCCACATCCGCGCCCGCAAAGCCGTGGTGCTGGCCGCAGGTGGTTTCCCCAACGACATAGAACGACGCAAAGCACTGTTCCCGCGCACACCTACCGGCCATGAGCACTTGGCCTTGCCGCCGCTGGGCGCATCGGGGGACGGGCTGCGGCTGGGCGAAAGCGTCGGCGCGCAGGTCAAGACCGATCTCGAGTCGCCGGTGGCCTGGGCACCCGTCTCGCAGGTGCCGCACAAGGATGGCAGCATCGGTCACTTCCCACACATCATTGAGCGCGGCAAGCCCGGGATCATCGGCGTCTTGAGCAACGGCCAGCGCTTCGTCAACGAAGCCAACGGTTACTACGACTATGTAACAGCGATGGTTGCCGCCGCGCCGCAAGGTGAGGAAGTGGCTTCCTGGCTGATGTGCAGTCACCGCTTCCAGCGTCGCTATGGCCTCGGCATCTCTCGTCCTTTTCCATTGCCGGTGGCGCCGTTCATTCGCTCGGGCTACCTCAAGACGGGCGACACCCTCGAGGAATTGGCCCAGGCCTGCGGCATCGACGAGAACGGTCTGCGCGCCACCCTTTCGTACTACAACCAACATGCACGGCACGGTGACGACCCGCAGTTCGGCCGCGGCTCGACACCCTACAACCGCAAACAGGGCGACCCGCTGCAGCAGCCCAACCCCTGCGTCGCCCCCATCGAAAAAGGCCCGTTCTATGCGGTGAAAGTCCAGCCGGGCTGCTTCGGCACCTTCGCCGGGCTCAAGGTGAATGAGCACGCCCAAGTACTTGATGGTGCAGGCCAGGCTATCCATGGGCTGTACGCCGCAGGTACCGACATGGCCAGCATCATGGGCGGCTACTACCCGGCCGGCGGCATCAATCTCGGCCCGGCGCTGACCTTCGGCTACATCGCCGGTCGCCATATCGCCGGCGCCAGCGCTTACGAGTAGGAAATCGAACCGTACTCACGCAGCCGGCGGTCGCCCACGTCAATAAAACCCATCACCTGACGGAATTTGATGGGCTGTCTATGTTCTATGGAGTTCTGAATATTTATCGGCAACCACGAAATCGTTGCCGAGAATGCTACGGTGCACGGCATTAGCCGGACGACCGGGCTGGCGCCAGTCCCACTCACCAGCAACACTCATCACCAGACTGAAAGAGGATTCCCACATGCTATGGAAAAAAGGTCGACGTAGCGACAATGTGGTGGATGCTCGCGGTGACGATACTGGCGAAGGCGGCGGTGGGATGCGTTTCGGTGGTGGCAAGGGTCTGAGCCTGACTGCCATCGTGCTGATTATCGGCATCGGCTGGTTGACCGGCCAGGACCCGATGCAGATTCTCGGGCAACTGACCGGCCAGATGAGCGAACAATCGACACCTGCCACCCAGCAGACCCGCAAGGCACCGCCGGCCAATGATGAACAGGCAGAATTCGTACGCTCCATCCTCGGCGATACGGAGGACACCTGGGGCGAGATTTTCCAGCAGGCCGGGCGCCAATATAAGAACCCGACACTGGTCCTGTTCAGCAACGGGGTGAACTCTGCGTGTGGCTTTGCCACCTCCGCCACGGGCCCCTTCTATTGCCCGAACGATCAAAAGGTTTATCTGGACATGAGTTTTTTCCGCGAGATGTCCCAGCGTTTCTCCGCTGCCGGTGACTTTGCTCAGGCCTATGTGATCGCTCATGAAGTCGGCCACCACGTACAAACCTTGCTCGGGGTTTCCGCCAAAATTCAGGCTGCGCGGCAACAGGGCCAACGAATGGAAGGCGATGGCGGCTTGCTCGTGCGTCAGGAGTTGCAAGCGGACTGCCTGGCCGGTGTCTGGGCCAACAATGCGCAAAAACGTCTGAACTGGCTGGAGCCGGGTGACATCGAAGAAGCCCTGAACGCCGCCAATGCCATCGGTGACGACCGCCTGCAACAGCAGAGTCAGGGCCGCGTGGTGCCGGACTCCTTCACCCATGGCACTTCGGCGCAACGGGTCCGTTGGTTCAAGGCCGGTTTTGCTCAAGGTCAGATCAACCAGTGCGACACCTTCGCCGCGAGAAACCTGTAATGCGTAAGTGGCTGCTGACTCTACTGATCACCTGCGCCAGCACCCAGGCTGCCGACCACGGGGTGGAGGCGATCAGCTCCGGGCGCTTGCAGTTGCAAGCCGGAGAGATGGCGGTGAGCGTAGGCCCGTCGCCGACGAAAATCGAGCGTATGCTGATCATCATTCATGGTCGTTTACGCAATGCTGAAACCTACCGCCGGAGCGCTGAACGCGCGGCCAAGCAGGCCGGACAAAGCACGACCACTCTGGTGATCGCCCCGCAATTTCTCAATGAAACCGATATCACTAGCCATCCACTACTGCCGGACAGCGTGTTGCGCTGGCAGGGCAATGACTGGATGGCCGGCGGCTTATCCACAGGTCCAAATCCTCTGAGCTCCTACGCTGTTATTGACGAAATCGTCGCCCGACTGGGTGATCGAAAACAATTTCCAGACGTGAAGGAAATCGTCATCGCCGGTCACTCCGGCGGCGCTCAGGTGGTTCAGCGCTACGCCTTGTTGAGTCACGATCAGCCAGCCCTCAACGCGGCCGGCGTGCAGGTGCGCTACGTGATCGCCAACCCCTCCTCGTACGCGTATTTCAACGAGCAACGGCCAGTGGCTTTCAATCATGCGGGTTGTCCGAACTTCAATCGCTGGAAGTATGGGCTGACGGATTTGCCCGCCTATGCCGGAGGGCAAACACCCGCACAATTGGAGGAAAACTACGCCAAACGTGACGTCACTTATTTACTGGGGCAGCAGGACATCGACCCGAATCATCCGGCGCTGGATAAAAGCTGTGAGGCCCAAGCCCAGGGCGCTTATCGGTTGATTCGCGGGCACTATTATTTTGATTATCTGAAGCGGCGCCATCCTCAAGGGTTGAGTCAGCAGCTGATCGAAGTGCCCGGGGTTGGGCATGATGGGGATGGGATGTTTACATCGCCTGAGGGGCAGAAGGCGTTGTTCAGGTAACAGCAAAAAGATCTTCAAGCAGACAACATTTGCCTAAGCACCACACAATCCCGCGCATGCCAGTCCGTCAATTCCGGCCACGGATTTTCCGGCAAGTTGACCAGCACAGTCCGGGCGCCAGCCGCCCGACCGCAGTCCAGATCAAAGCGATAATCACCGACCATCACCAATTCGCTGGGCGCCACATCCCAGGCTTGCGCCAGTTTCAGCAAACCACCTGGATGAGGTTTTGGTGGGGCTTCATCGCGGCCCAGCACATCCTCTGCCGCGAAGCAGTCCGCCAGGCCGATCGCCTCCAGGGTCACATGGGCCAGCTCACGGGCGTTACGAGTCAGGATGCCAAGGCGATAACCGCGCCCCGCCAGCTCCCGCACCAACTCCACCGCACCGGGCGCAGGTCGCGAGCCCAGCGCCAGATCCCGTTCGTGCTCGAGCAGCCAGGCATGCTTGGCCGCAGCTTCATCGGCCGGTAGCGCGGCGAGGTGGGTCAGGATGTCGTGCTCAGCGGGAATCGCCAACGCCTCGCGGATCGCCGCGAAGTCATGCACGGCGATCGTCAGCGTGCCGTCCATGTCGAACACCCAGTACCGCACCTCACAGAGACTCATGCCCAATCCTTGCGATGACGAATCAAGCCTTCTTGAGTGGCCGACGCCACCAGTTGCCCAGCGCGATTGAACACGCTGCCCCGGGAAAAACCACGGGAATTGCCGGCCCACGGGCTGTCCATCGCGTACAGCAGCCAATCATCGGCGCGCAGGTTGCCGTGGAACCACAAAGCATGATCGAGGCTGGCGACTTGCATGTCTTTCTGCCAGACCGACTTGCCGTGGGGCAGCATCGCGGTGGTCAGCAAACCGAAGTCCGACGCATAAGCCAGCAGGTATTTGTGCAGCGCCGGCGAGTCGGCCAAGGCACCGTCGGCACGAAACCACACGTATTTGATCGGGTCGCCGGGTTGCGGGTTGTAGGGGTCTTTTTCCGTCACCGGGCGCACTTCGATCGGCTTGGGGCACAGCAGCTTTTCGCGCATGTGCTCTGGAATCAGGTGCGCGCTCTGCTGGGTGATCTCCAGCTCCGATGGCAGGTTTTCCGGGCCGACCACGTGCGGCATCTGCAGCTGATGCTCGAAACCTTCTTCGTCGTACTGGAACGAAGCACTGCAGGTGAAGATTGGATTGCCCTTCTGGATCGCGGTGACACGACGGGTACTGAAGCTACCGCCATCACGCACCCGATCAACCTGATACACCACCGGCAAACCGGCATCACCGGGGCGCAGAAAATACCCATGCATCGAATGCACATGACGCGCTTCTTCGACAGTCTGGCTGGCCGCCGACAGCGATTGACCGAGTACCTGGCCGCCGAACAACTGGCGAAAACCCAGGTCCTGGCTGCGGCCGCGAAAGAGGTTCTCTTCGATCGGTTCCAGGGTCAGCAGGTCGACCAGATCATCCAACACGTGGCTCATTCAGACTCTCCTCACACAGAGCAATGCCGCGCAGTCTTGGCTGCAGCGGTCGATTCAGTTTTTGGCCCGAGCCAACAATGGACCCATTGTAAACGTCCAGGCCGGCTTATCCATGCAAGGTTGCCAGCCATTGTTCACGCGTGATGCGGTACAGCACATGATGGCGCAACGGATTATCGCTGCCGAGCTTTGGATGTTCGAAGTCGTGCGCAGGGTCGTAGTGCATACCGATCGCCTGCATGACTTTCTGCGACGGCAGGTTGGTCGCGGTGGTAAACGCCACAATTTCCTTCAGCGCCAACCGGTCAAAGCCGCAGCGCAGAGCGGTCCAGGCCGCTTCGCTGGCATACCCCAACCCCCAATGTTCGCGAGCCAGGCGCCAGCCGATTTCCACCGACGGTGTGAATGTTGCGTCGAAACCGACATGCAGCAGGCCGGTCAGGCCAATAAAGTCCCCGGTATCCTTACGCTCCAGCGCCCACAGGCCGAAGCCATGTTCGGCAAAATGGCCGCGTATTCGGCCGATCAATGCTGCACTTTCCAGACGACTCAAGGGCGCCGAAAAATAACGCATGACCTGCGGATCGGCACACATGGCCGCAAACTCCGGCAAATCGTCATCACGCCACTGACGCAACAGCAGCCGCGCGCTCTCAAGTTCCAGTATCGGCTCCATCGTGCCCCTCCGTTTCCATGCCGCAAGTCTACATCGCTGGTAGGATCCTTCACTCATTCCTACATGCCTTCCTAGATAAATCTGCCATGCCCCTGCCGCTGATCTACCACGAAGACTACAGCCCCGAGTTTCCGGCGGAACATCGCTTCCCCATGGACAAATTTCGCCTGCTGCGCGATCACCTGGTGGACAGCGGTCTGACCCGCGACCCCGAGCTGTTGCGCCCGCAACTGTGCCCGCCGGACATTCTCGCCCTCGCCCATGACCCTGATTACATCGAACGCTATATGGGCGGCGAATTGTCCCGTGAAGACCAGCGGCGCCTCGGCCTGCCCTGGAGCGAGGCACTGGCCCGGCGCACCGTGCGTGCGGTCGGCGGCTCGCTGCTGGCCGCCGAACAAGCGCTTGAGCATGGGCTGGCCTGCCATCTGGCCGGTGGCACCCATCACGCCCATTACGATCATCCAGCAGGATTTTGTATTTTCAATGACCTGGCAGTGATCAGCCGATATCTGCTGGAAAGCGGCCGTGTCGGTCGGGTCCTGATCTTCGATTGCGATGTGCACCAAGGGGACGGGACTGCACGCATTCTGGAACACACCCCGGACGCGGTAACCGTTTCCCTGCATTGCGAAAAGAACTTTCCGGCACGTAAAGCCCAAAGCGATTGGGACATCCCGTTGCCCATGGGCATGGGCGATGTGGACTACCTCAACGTGGTCGACGATGCGTTGAACTACCTGCTGCCGCTCTACAAGCCGGACCTGGTGCTGTATGACGCCGGGGTGGATGTGCATAAAGATGACGCGCTGGGCTACCTGAAGCTGACCGACCAAGGCGTCGCCGCTCGCGATGAAAGCGTGATGCGCCACTGCCTGGGACGCGATATCCCGGTGGTCGGCGTGATCGGCGGCGGTTACAGCAAAGACCGCAAAGCACTGGCGCGACGCCATGGCATTCTCCATCACAGCGCGCAACGGGTCTGGGAGTCATCAGGCTGTCACTAAAATGTGGGCGCGTTACCCACAATGCCTGTGGAACTGCCTGTGGATAACCTGAGTGAAAGGCTCTGCAGGTGCTGCTACGTATAGCCTGCAGAGCGCTGAGTATTTTTTGATCAGTTAACTGATTAGTGGGCAAGCCCCTCTCGCCACAAATGTCGTCAGACTGAAGAATCGCGATACCTGACTGGCTCTGGAGGCTCTATTTCCCAGCACTGACTATCGCGGATCGACGTTATCCAGCGCCCGATTGGCCAACAACTCCCCCAGCTCGATCATCTGCTGAATACCCAACGCAACATGACGCCGCGAGCCTTCCAGCTCGAACGCCAGATCGCTGACCATGGCATTGGCCGACGCCAGGGTTTCACTGAGATTGACCAGCAAACGCTCGGTGTCGATGCCGTCGATTACAGTGAAGATATGAGGCGATGGTGGAGTGACCTTGGGCTTTTCGGCTAAGGGCGGAAGGTGAAAATCGAGCGCCCGGGTGGCTGCATCGTGTAGTTTTTTGAATCGAGGGACGCGTAGGGGGAAACGATGTCGGTTTCGGGGGGATTTGGGCTGTGTTTGATCATGGTGAAGCTCCTAGAGTAGTGGAGCTGCCACCAGGTCTTCTCACGGACTTGAGGGTGGCAGCCGTACGCGGGGTGAGAAACCAGGACTCTAGGAACCCAGCCACGCCGAAACGTGCCCGCGCACAGCCGCCATAACTTGAAGTACAGACGAAAAAAAGCGCCTGCACTGTATATGGTGGGCGCCTGTGCGCCTAGAGATGTCCGGATTCTCACGTCCGATCGCTGAATTGGCAGCGACATTCGGAGGTTAGTCAGGCCACTTCTGACCGGCAACCTTAAAAACCTGTGGGAAAGTTCTTCGTACGCCGAAAAAAAGCCAAGATCAAAAGATCGCAGCCTGCGGCAGCTCCACAAAGGGAACGCGTACACCCTACAAACAGGCCGGCCGGTAGGCCGCCTCGCTTTTGCTTTTGATCTGCCCGCCCCTTCGGGAGGCCGAGTGGAGGTGTTCATCAGGGGGTTGGCGCGTAGCGCCGTCAGCGAAGCTGACTCCGCCGCATTGCGGCGCCCCCTGATGGACGCCGGAGCGAGGGAACGCCGAGCCTTGGCGAGGTGCCGTACGCTTGGGGCGAAGACCTAATGAGATGGTCAGCCCGGTGAGAACCTCGGCGAGTCTAAACTTGCCGAGGCTCTCTCTTTACCGAAGGAGGATCTCTCATGAACACCGTAACGCTTCTGGGTATCGACATCGG
>NZ_JBLYED010000048.1:0-28752 GCF_048515765.1 Pseudomonas sp. H11T01
GAGTACCAGGACACGCAACTGGAAGTTGGCAGATGCGGTGTATTTGAACCCAGAGCGCCCTGAAGTTAAGGGCGTTCTGGGTTAGCCGCAGCAGTACTAAGGCGACAGGTACCTTGACACGTACCGAGGTGGTGGAAAGGGTCTGGTTGATCGAGACGGACGTGATGCTGACCATGGGCGGTGTCTCCATGAAGGTTTAGGGATAAACCCGTCATCGACGTCAGCCGTTCAATCTTTAGCTTTATCGTGTATCGGCCCGGACACCGAGCCGATACACCAATCACATCGACGGAACTGGCTATGCGCTCAGGCGTGCGGTCACTTCATTCAACTGCCCTGACAACCCGTGCAAATTCCGGCTCGCCGCTTCGGTACGCTGCACGTTGTCCAGATTGGTACTGGCGATGGTGGTGATTTCGGTGAGATTGCGCGAAATGTCTTCAGCCACCGAGGTCTGCTCTTCGGCGGCCGTGGCGATTTGCCGGTTCATGTCGCGTATCGCTTCCACCGAAGCGGTAATGCGTTCCAGCATCGCGCCGGCCTGAGTCACTTGTTCGACGCTTTCTTCACTGCGTGACTGGCCGCTTTCGATGGCTTGGGCCGCATCCACTGCGCCGGTTTGCACCGTCTGGATGATCTGATTGATCTCGATGATCGACGCCGCGGTGCGCTGAGCCAGACTGCGCACTTCGTCGGCGACCACGGCAAATCCGCGTCCGGCTTCACCAGCCCGGGCCGCTTCAATGGCGGCGTTAAGCGCCAGCAGATTGGTCTGTTCGGCGATCCCGCGAATCACTTCCAGCACCTTGCCGATCCGCCCGCTGTCGGTTTCCAGACGACGGATGACCGTGGCGGTATTGGCGATTTCGCCGCGCATCTGGGTAATGGTGTGAATCGTCCCCTGCATGACCTTTTCACCCTGCTGAGCAGAGTGATCGGCTTCGTCGGCAGCACGCGCTGCATCAGCAGCATGGCGGGCGACTTCCTGGGCGGTGGCGGACATTTCATTCATCGCCGTGGCGACTTGATCAGTGCGGTTGAATTGCTCGTTGGTGCCGTGGGCCATCAGGCCGGCAATCGAATTCAGTTCACCACTGGCGCTGTCCAGATCCGAGGCGCTGCGCTGCAAACGGCTGAACGTTTCCGCGAGGAAGTCGCGCAACGTGTTGGCCGCAATAGCCAGCTTGCCCAGTTCATCCTGACGGTTGCTCGCTACGCGCTCGGCAAACCGACCTTGGCTGAGCTGGGCGACGTATTCGATCAACGTGCGGATTGGTTCGACCAGGTTGCGGTTGACCAGCCACAGGCTGAGCAGGCCGATCAACAGTCCCGACGCCAGCATCACCACAATCCCCAGCAGCACGGTGCGATCAGCGTCGGCGCTGATCAATGTCGATTGCTCGGCGCCCTGCTTGCGCAGTTCACTGACCAGCTCGCTCATTTGCTCACTGGTGGCGCGGTCCAGGCCTTTGACCGCGGTGTCACCCACCGTTGGGTCGGCCCCGGCGGCAACGTACGCGTCGCGCCCCTTCTGGTAGGCCGTGCCCAATGCACGGTGTTCTTCGCGCAAGCGTTCGATGCGAGTCTTGAGTTGTGCGTCGATTCCTGGCTGGTTCGCCAGTTGACCAAGAATGCCTTGGACGTCGCGTTGGCGGTCTTCGAATTGCGTCCAGTATTTGCTCAGGTCTTGCGGTTGTTTGCCGCGCAGCAGGACGTTCTTCCACTCCTGAACCTGAGCCTTGAATTGCAGGTTGGCTTCGTCAATCAGTTGCGAGGTATGCAACGGGCCCTCGATCAGGTTTCGATAGTTCTGAACACCGCTGGAAAGAAAGTGAAAGCAGGCCAGGGCAATCAACAGCATCGCGAACAGGCTGCCGCTCAGCAGTGCCAGGATTTGAGCTCTCAGGGATTTCTGCACAAACATCGAGTGGGATCTCATGACAGGGATAGAACAGGCCACGAAGGGGCATGCATGACATACGGACATCCCTGTCAGCGCCTGTTTGGCTTACAGCCAAAGGCGAGGAACTCAACGTAAGCGTCATCGGCGCCATAGAGACGTTCTTGAATCGATCCGATAACCGGTCAATTTCCCCCTGGCGGCGCAGTCAAGCTGTCACAAAACCGTCAAATAGCCTTGCCATGATGCGGCTCAAGTGAACCTGTGAAATCTGCGACAGGCACGTCCCGCCAGCGAGACTCCATGAACCACAGCATCGACCAAATCCATCGCGACACTGATCTGTTCGGCCTGCTCTACGGCTTCAGCTTTCGCCCCGGCGAACGCGGCCGTGAGATCGATTCAGCCAAGGCTCTGGAATACTTGCAGCAACCCGGCGATCCCGACGAGTTTCTCTGGTTACACCTGAACCTGGCCCACGCTGCCTGCGAGCGCTGGATGAAAACCCATCTGGAGTTGCCGGAAGAGTTTTTCGAAGCGCTGCATGAAGGCTCGCGTTCCACGCGTATCGAACACGTCGACTCGGCACTGCTGGCAGTGGTCAACGATGTGGTCTTCAACTTGAGCAGCATGGTGTCTTCGGACATCTCGACCCTGTGGGTCTGCGCTCGCAGTCGGCTGATTATCAGCGCTCGTCTGCAACCCCTGCACTCGGTGGACAAGCTGCGTTCCTCGGTCAAGGCTGGTGAGCGCTTTCGCTCGCCGCTGGAACTGCTGGTGCATCTGCTGCGCGATCAGGGCGAAGTGCTGACCCAAATCGTGCGCAAGACCAGCATCAGCGTCGATCAGATCGAAGACCAGTTGTTGTCCTCGCGCCTTTCAACCAACCGCGCCGAACTGGGTGCCAACCGTCGGGTGCTGGTGCGCTTGCAACGACTACTGGCGCTTGAGCCAGGTTCGTTGCTACGGCTGCTCAATCGCCCGCCGCAGTGGTTACAGAAGGAAGACGTCAAGGAGCTGCGCAAGTCCACCGAGGAGTTTGCGCTGATCATCAACGACCTCACGGCCTTGGGCGAACGGATCAAATTGCTGCAAGAAGAAATCGCCGCCAACCTCAACGAACAAAGCAACCGCACCCTGTTCACCCTGACCGTGGTCACGGTGTTGGCACTGCCGATCAATATCATTGCCGGTTTCTTCGGCATGAACGTTGGCGGCATCCCGCTCTCGGGCGATCCCGAAGGCTTCTGGATTCTGGTGGCATTGGTAGCGACCTTTACCGTGATTGCCGGACGCTGGGCGTTTCGCAAGCGCCAGGATTATTGAAAACACGGCTGCTCGTTCCCACGCTCTGCGTGGGAATGCCGCCTCGGACGCTCTGCGTCCAGCCGTGACGCAGAGCGTCAATGGATGCATTCCCACGCGGAGCATGGGAACGATCAACTTCACCTTCGGATAAATGGCCCCGGCACAACACCTAAACACTGATCCAGCGCAGCCTATCTGTAACACTTGGCAACGATCATGACTGACACTCCCTCCTTCAAAGGATTGTCTGGCATGGCCACCCCTTTCTCGAACGCCGCCACCCAAGCGCCCGCCAGTGATGCCAAACCGAATCTGGACAAAAAGCCCGGTCTGATCACCATCGTGGTTTTTTTCGCCGTACTGGCAATGGGGCTGCTTTTCACAGCCTACAGTCTGATGCACGACATGAACGACCTGGAGACAACCGTCACCACCTGGACACCGTTCCTGCTGTTGGGTGTCGCGCTGTTGATCGCCCTGGGTTTCGAGTTCGTCAACGGCTTCCATGACACCGCCAACGCAGTCGCGACGGTGATTTACACCAACTCGTTACCGCCGCACTTTGCAGTGGTCTGGTCCGGATTCTTCAACTTCCTCGGGGTGCTGCTGTCCAGCGGCGCAGTGGCGTTCGGCATCATTGCCTTGCTGCCGGTGGAGTTGATTCTGCAGGTGGGTTCCTCAGCAGGTTTTGCGATGATCTTCGCCCTGCTGATCGCCGCGATTCTGTGGAACCTCGGTACGTGGTGGCTGGGCCTGCCGGCCTCGTCCTCGCACACGTTGATCGGCTCGATCATCGGCGTCGGTGTGGCCAATGCCCTGATGCACGGCCGCGACGGTACCAGCGGCGTAGATTGGGCACAGGCGACCAAGGTCGGTTATGCGTTGTTGTTCTCGCCACTGATCGGCTTCGCGTTTGCCGCGCTGCTGTTGATGGCCTTGCGGATATTCGTCAAGAATCGCGCGCTGTACAAGGCACCTAAAGGCAACACCCCGCCGCCTTGGTGGATTCGCGGGATGTTGATCCTGACCTGCACCGGCGTGTCGTTCGCCCACGGCTCCAACGATGGGCAAAAAGGCATGGGCCTGATCATGCTGATCCTGGTCGGCACCTTGCCCATGGCCTATGCACTGAACCGAACCATGCCGGCCGATCAGGCCTTGCAGTTCGCGGCCGTGGCCGAAGTCACCCAGCAAGCGCTGGTCAAAAACACACCGCAACCGGCACCGGCCGACCCGCGTCCGACGCTCTCCGACTACGTGCGCAGCAAACAGGTGACACCGGAACTGATCCCCGCCCTCGCCGCACTGGCCGGCAATATCGGCAACGAAGTGAAGGGTTACGGCTCGCTGTCCAAAGTCCCTGCTGAAGCCATGGGCAACGTGCGTAACGACATGTACCTGACCAGCGAAACCATCCGCTTGATGGACAAGAACAAAGTCGGCGACTTCGATGCCGATACCCAAGGCAAGCTGCAACTGTTCAAGCAACAGATCGACAACGCCACACGCTTCATTCCGCTGTGGGTGAAAATCGCCGTGGCCATCGCCCTCGGCCTGGGCACCATGGTTGGCTGGAAGCGCATCGTGGTGACGGTCGGCGAGAAGATCGGCAAGACCCACCTGACCTACGCTCAGGGTGCTTCAGCGGAAACCGTGGCCATGCTGACCATCGGCGCCGCTGACATGTTCGGGCTGCCGGTGTCGACTACCCATGTGTTGTCGTCGGGTGTGGCCGGGACCATGGTCGCCAACGGCGGTGGATTGCAGATGCGCACCATCCGTAACCTGCTGATGGCCTGGGTGCTGACCTTGCCGGCAGCGATCCTGCTGTCAGGCAGTTTGTATTGGTTGTTTACGCAGATGTTCTAAGCCGCGCTGAACCATTCAAAAAATCCCGGACCGGGCAATCGGTTCGGGGTTTTTTTATCCAGCGAATCAGACGCAGAAAAGCGCCGCACGCATTTCGTCGAAAAATCAGCGTATTAACGATCTTTTGCTCCCGCGCCCGATGGATTTCACTTCAGTTTGCTACCTTGGTGCCGACTCTTAAGAGAGCCAACGCATTCAGGAGGGGGAAACCGTGAATCTGTATATCAATCAGCTTCAGAAGAAAGCTGACTTCAAAAGCGCCATCTACGCAGGCGACATCTTCCTGAACACCCAGCTCAACACCGCGAAAGAACTGTGCGCATTCGCCCAACAAAGCATCACCGCAGCGTTTGACGGCGAGACTGATCACCAGTCCCTGCATACCCTGATGCCGGTCGAAGAGTTCGTCACCCTGGTGACCCGACTCAAAGGCCAGTTCACCAACAGTCTGCAGGTCAAGGAGCTGATTCGCGCCTTCACCCTGGAAATCGGCGCTGCCCCCGAAGACTACATATTCGACGTGCCGCGCATACGCGTGGTGCCGAACTACGACTATCTGCACGCCGGCATCAGTTATGCCTACAAGCCGCACCGGGACACCTGGTACGGCGGCGTGGATTGCCAGATCAACACCTGGATGCCGGTGTACACCATCACCCCGGACCAGACCATGATGATCAATCCGGGCTACTTCGATGTGCCGGTGAAGAACACCTCGGCACAGTGGAGTTTGTCCGACTGGATCAACGTGCAGCGTGAGCGAGCCAAGGACAACGTCAAAGAAGAAGTCCGCGTTCACCCGGTGCCGCTGGAAGAGATCAACACCGCATCAGAAATCCGCGTCGCCGGTAATACCGCCGAGATGCTGATTTTCTCTGGCTCGCACCTGCATGGCACCGTACCCAACTACACCGAACAGACCCGTTTCAGCGTGGATTTCCGGCTGATGCACCTCGATGACCTCAAGCACAAACGCGGCGCAATCAATGTCGACAGCGCCTGCCCGGATGTCGGGGCCGGTTTCAAAGACTATTTACACGTCCACGATTTCTCGAATTTCCTAGGAGCCAAATAATGACCAAGCGTCGCCTTACGCCTGCCGAGACCGAATACAACGAAACCCGTGCCAACGTCCTGAAACGGGTCGACGCCGAGTACGTGGCCGATGCGCCGTACGTGTTCGCCAACCGCATTGGCGTGACTGCTGCGTTGTCGCGCATGGAGTTGTTCAAGAAGGTCGCCGAGATTCCGGGCGCGATCATCGAGTGCGGCGTGTACAAGGGCAACTCGCTGATGCTCTACATGCACTTGTCGATGATTCTGGAACCTTACGCAATCAACCGTTCGATCGTCGGTTTCGACACCTTCGAAGGCTTCCAAAGCATCAACAAGAATGAAGACCCGGCCGACGTCAACGAGACCATGTTCTCCGACACCGACCAGTCGCTGATCCAGGACATGATCGACGCCAACGACCTGCTGCGTCCGGTCAACCGCATCCCGCGTTGCGAGCTGGTCAAAGGCGACATTTGCAAGACTGCGCCAGAATGGGTCAAAACCCGCCCGGACCTGGTCGTGGCAATGCTGATCCTCGACACCGACCTGTATGAGTCGACCAAAGTCGCGCTGGAGACCTTCCTGCCGTACATGCCAAAAGGCGCCATCGTGGTGCTGGACGAAGTTGCCTATCGCAACTTCCCGGGCGAAACCAAAGCCCTGCGTGAAGTGTTCGACATGAACAAGATCGAACTCAAACGCCTGCCGTTCGATTCTTGCGTGGGTTACTTCCACATCTGATCGGCTCCCAAAGCCTCGCTCTTGCAGGAGCGAGGCTAAGTTAAGCGAACGCTATCCTTGTGGGTGCAGCGTTTTTGCCTGTCATCCGCGACATGGCTCTCGGCGCACCATCACCCGCTCGCGCACCACGTCATACCCCCAGTGATAGACGTAGGTGTAGGGCAGGAAAAACAGCAGCACGCCGATGTCCAGGATCAGTGCCTGCAACAGGCTGATGTTCAGCCACCAGGCCACTAGCGGCACGCTGACGATGACCAGACCGCCTTCGAACAGCAACGCATGCAACAGGCGGGTCCAGCCGTTCTGGGCCATGGCGAAACGCTCGCGCATGCGGTCGAACATGCCATTGAAGAGCACGTTCCAGCCCAGCGCGATAAAGCAGTTGGCGATGGTCACCACGCCCATGTCGAGCAACGGCTTGTCCATCAACCAGGCGAACAGCGGCGTACACATCAACACCGCGAATACTTCAAAGCCGATGGCCTGGAAAACCCGTTCAGTCAGGGATTTTGGGGTACTCATGATCAATCTCTCTGGGTAACGATGGTTGCCATCATTGCCCACCAGACCGATACTTCATAACCAATAACCATCGATCAGAGCGATAGTTCATGGCCTCTCACGAAGTATTGCTGGCTTTTGTCCAGGCCGCGACCCAAGGCTCGTTCTCTGCGGCCGCACGCAAGCTGGGCAAGAGCCAATCGACCATCAGCGCGGCCGTCGCCAGCCTGGAAATCGACTTGGACGTGATCCTGTTCGATCGCAGCAGCCGCAAGCCCAGCCTGACCCCGGCCGGGCATGTGATGCTGCAGCGTGCCGAAGATATTTTGGCCGCCACCAGTCGCCTGGAAATGGCCGCCAGCCAGTTGTCGCAAGGCTTCGAACCGAAGCTGACCGTGGCCATTTCCGACACCTATCAGTCCGACCGTTTCGAGGCGAGCCTGAGCGCGTTCGAGCAGCGTTACCCGGACCTGGAACTCGAATGCCTGATCGCCGAATGCGACGATCTGATCGCGCTGGTCCAGCGTGGTCGGGCGCAGATTGCCTTCGCCGAGATGCAATCGAGCTACCCGGCAGACCTTGCCAGTTCGACGGTCGACGAACGCACGGAAATCGCGCTGTTTGTGTCTCGTGACCATCCACTGGCTGCGTTGAACAAGGTCGACAAGGACACCTTGCAACAACACCGCGAGTTGCGTTTGGCGACCATCGTCAACCCCTACGAAACCCGCGCGCAGGGCCGGGTCTGGTCGGCGCCAAGTTACTTGATGCTGCTGGAAATGGCTCAGCGGGGGTTCGGCTGGGCACCACTGCCGCGCTGGCTGGTGGGCCGCTTTGGTGCCGGCTCGCTTCAGGAACTCAACGTGCGCGGCTGGCCGCGACCGGTGGCGGTAGATGCGTTGTGGTCGCGTCTGCATCCGCCAGGACCGGCGGGGAGTTGGTTGCTGGGGAAGATGTTGGAGTGATGCAGCTCTTTAATATCACCCACAAAAAACCCCTGCATCGAGGGGCTTTTTGTGAAGCAGTATCAGCAAGCAGACATCAGGCCATCTGAATGATGGTCTGCATGATGGTGCTTTGGGTCGAGATGGTTTTGGCGTTGGCCTGGTAGTTACTTTGTGCCTTGATCAAGTCCACCAACTCGTTGGTCAGGTTGACGTTGGACTCTTCCAGGGAGTTGGAAACCACTGAACCCAAGGTGCCGGTTTCTGGAGCATCGTAGCCTGGGATACCCGAAGCGAACGTTTCTTTCCAGCTGGTACCGCCCACTGCCTGCAAACCCTGCTCGTTGGTGAAGCTGGCCAATGAAATCTGACCAATAGCCTTGTTCTGGCTGTTGCTGAAGTTGGCGAACAGAGTGCCAGTGCCGTCGATGGTCAGGTTGGTGATCTGGCCTGTGGCGTAGCCGTCCTGAGTCGGCAGCGAACGCGCGGTATCGGCGTTGAACTGGGTGGTCTTGGTCATATCAATCGCCACGCCACTGGCGTTCGCACTCGCGCCGTTGGCTGTCCAGACGCCGCCGGTCACAGTACCTGGCACCCAACCTGATAATTGCAGGCTGTTGGTCGGGTTAGGCGCTACCGGAGTAGCAGGTGGAGTGGCCACCGAAACAAGCTGACCTACCGAATCGAAGGTCATGGTCGACGCCACCGGATCTGTAGCCCCACCCACCGTCGGTGCAGAGCCGTCCGGGTTGCGACCATCCACCAGGGTGTAGGTCTGCCAGGTATTGGAAGCAGTCTTGACCATGTACTGGTCCATGGTGTGCTGGTTGCCCTGGCTGTCGTAGATCGGCGTGCTGAAGGACTTGGTGTAGGTGTCGACCTTACTCGGATCGAATGGCAGCGCGACCTGGTCGATAGACGCTGCGGTCGAGCTCAGATTGATGGTCGACGTTACCGCACCAGTAGCCTTTGGTGAAAGGTTAGAGGTATCGATCCGCAAGTCAGTCATCACGCCGTTGACGATCTTGCCGTTGGCATCCACACCGTAACCTTGCAGACGGGAGGTGCCGGCGGTGTTGGTGATGTAGCCGTCCTTGTCGGTCTTGAACGTACCGGCGCGGGTGTAGGTCAGCGAGCCGCTATCGCTCATGACGAAGAAACCGGCACCCTGGATGCCCATGTCCAGTACGTTGCCGGTGTTGTTCACATCTCCCTGACCGAACTGCTGGGAAACGGCGGCCAGGCTGACCCCATTGCCCACACTCTTGTTGCCGGAACCCAGCTTGGTGGCCGAGTAGACATCGGCGAACTCTGCACGGGACGATTTGAAGCCGGTGGTAGCGACGTTGGCAATGTTGTTGCCGGTAACGTCCAGTTGTTTGTTGGCTGCATAGAGACCGCTAAGGCCGATATTGAAAGACATATTCCTCTCCTTGTGCCGCGTTAGTCGGCTCTATAGGCCAATAGTTTGTACTTTGGACAGGGCAACAGCGCCCAGGCCTGCGAGGTTGAGCATCATCTCGCCGCCGGTTTGACTCAGGGTCACGCTGTTGACGGTCGCAGGCAGATAAGTGACCAGGTCGGTTGTGGTGTTATCGATGGAAGCACTTGCCTTGAAGGTGTAAGTGCCCGGATCAACCTTCGCGCCCGATGAGTCGGTGCCGTCCCAAACGAAGGTGGCATTGCCCGCGGACTGGCTACCCAGGTCGATGGTTTTCACCGTCTTGCCGTCTTTATCATTGATGGTCACGGTAGCGCCGGCAACGGACGCCGGGATCACTGCCGTGCCTGTCAGACTCTTGGTCGTATCGACATAAGCCGATCCGGTTTGTGCAACCACCGAACGCCCCACCAACGAAGAGGCTTGCAAGGCCTGCGACGACTTGTAGCTGCTGGAAAGCGAGGTGACCGAGTCGTTCAGCTTGGTAATACCTTCCAGGCTACTGAACTGTGCCAACTGGGCCACGAACGCACCGTTGTCCTGCGGACTGAGCGGGTTCTGGTTTTTCAGCTGAGTCACCAGCAATTGCAGGAAAGCGTCTTTACCTAACGCCTTATTGCCGGTTGCACTGCCGGTCGCGGCCGCCAAACCATCAGTGGTGCTAGTGGTGGTGGTCTTGGAGGAGTTGGCGAGAATCTGGTTGAGAGTCAGGCCACTGGTGGTATCGGTAACACTCATCTGAGTCGCCCCTTATCACTGACCGAGGGTCAGGACCTTCTGCATCATGGTTTTGGCGGTATTCATCATTTCTGCGTTGGTCTGGAACGAACGACTGGCAGAAATCATGTCAGCCATTTCCTCAACCACGTTGACGTTCGGGTAGTAGACATAACCCTTGGCGTCAGCAGAGGGGTGGTTAGGCTCGTAACGCGCTTCGAGGTTGCTTTGGTCTTCGACCACACCCAGCACTTGCACGCCTTGGCCGGCGCCGTCCTGGTTCTGGAACAACGAATCGCTGCCACCGCTCTGCCCGCCCTGGAACATGGTGGCGAACACTGGGTGACGGGCACGGTAGGTCTGGTCGATGCTCGAAGAGACGGTCTCGGCGTTGGCGATGTTACTGGCGACGGTGTTCAAGCGAGTGGTTTGAGCACTCATGCCGCTGCCGGCAATATTGAAAACACTGGCTAGAGACATGAATTACTCTCCGCGCAGGGCTGACACCAGCCCTTTGAATTTGCTGTTGAGCAGTGTGAAGCTGGCCTGGAAGTTGACCGCGTTTTCCGCGTAGTTCGACTGTTCCAGTTGGGCGTCCACGGTGTTTTGGTCAATCGACGGTTGCATCGGTGTGCGATACAGCAACGACTCGTCGCCATTGCCCAGACCTTCGGCTTCGATATGACGGCTATTGGTCATGTTCAAGGCGAAAGTGCCGCTCTTGGTCTTTTCATTCTGCGCGGCAAGCACGGCAGAGAAGTCCAGATCCCGAGCCTTGTAGTTCGGGGTGTCGGCGTTGGCAATGTTGTTGGCCAGAACTTCGGCTCGCTGAGCGCGAAAGCCCAGAGCTTGTTCATGGATACCGAGCGCTTTATCGAAGCTGATGCTCATGTCGGGTGACCTTCGGGTGACCAGTTTTTTCGTACGGTGAACATAGCAAGCGTCATGCCAATTAGCGAAAGCCCGTAAACCGGGGCTTTGCGGGCATCGGCAAAGCGGCAATGCCAGAAAAGCGGCAACTGATTTCCGCCACCTGCCGCTTTTCTGCCGCTGCCCAAAGGCAATGACTACCCCTGTGGGAGCGGGCTTGCTCGCGATGCAGGCGCCTCGGTGCATCAGAAACTCCGCGTCATCGTTCATCGCGAGCAAGCCCGCTCCCACATTGGATCGTGGAACTCGCACAGAAAATCGGCGGGCATAAAAAAACGGGAGCCCCTGAGGACTCCCGTTTTTTTATGACGCCGAACGAATCACTTCGCCTGGTAAATAATCCCGGGGCTGCACTGAACCATCTGGTAGTGATCCGGCAAGCCATTGAGCGCTTCGGAAGCGCCGAGGAACAGATAGCCGCCGCGCTTCAAGGTGCCGTGAATCCGCAGCAGGATGTCCTTCTTCACCTCAGCAGAGAAGTAGATCAGCACGTTGCGGCAGAACACGATGTCGAACTTGCCGAGGCTCGCATAGCTGTCCAGCAGGTTGAACGAGCGGAACTCCACCCGGCTCTTGATCGGTGCCTTGATCGCCCAACGCCCTGCCCCTTTGGGGTCGAAGTAGCGCTGAAGCCGCTCTGGAGAGAGGCCCCGGCCCAGAGCCAGGCTGTCGTATTCACCGGTCTTGCAATTGTTCAGCATGGTGCCGGACAAATCAGTGGCAACGATCTGCACACCCATTTTCAGCTGACCCATGTTGGTCCGCTCGAACTCATCGATCGACATGGACAGCGAGTAGGGTTCCTGCCCCGACGAGCAGGCCGCCGACCAGATCCGCAAACGCTGACCAGGACTGGCCTTGATCGACTCGGGCAGGACTTTGTTCTTCAAGACTTCAAACGGATAGGTGTCACGAAACCAGAGGGTTTCGTTGGTGGTCATGGCATCCACCACCATCTCGCGCAAACCACTGCGCGGCTGAGTCTGAATACGTTGAACCAGCTCACCCAAGGATTTGATGCCCTGCTGTTCCATCAGTTTATTGAGACGGCTCGACACCAGATATTGCTTATTTTCACCGAGCAAAATGCCACAGGCTTTTTCCAGGAAGACCCGGAACTGTTCGAAATCCAAATTACCCGTAGACAATGGTACCGCCTCTTAAATCGTGTTGACTGCCAGGAGCAAACGCCCCTAGCTGTTATCTGCTGCCTTGATCCGGTCGACTACCCGGGATGCCAGGTCATCAGGACGGAATTTGGCAAGGAAGTCATCGGCACCGACCTTCTTCACCATCGCCTGATTGAACACACCCGACAACGAAGTATGCAGGATGATATGCAGCTTTTGCATGCGTGGGTCGCTGCGGATCTCGGCCGTGAGCGTGTAACCGTCCATTTCGGGCATCTCGATGTCGGAAATCATCATCAAGAATTCTTCTTCCGGTTTCTTGCCCTCGTCGACCAACTTACGCAAGTAATCCAGCGCCTGTCGGCCGTCGTTCAACGCCACGACATCGACTCCGATCGTCTGCAGGCAACGCGTGACTTGCTTGCGCGCGACCGACGAATCGTCGACCGTCAGCACCCGCAGAGAAATGGCTTTGTGCTGGGTTTCGACGTCCACCACACCAAACGAAATGACTTCCGAGGTCGGCGCTACTTCCGCCAGAACTTTCTCGACATCGATGATTTCGACTAACTGATTGTCGACCCGGGTCACCGCCGTCAAGTAATGATCGCGACCCGTGCCCTTGGGCGGCGGATGGATCTCCTCCCAGTTCATGTTGACGATGCGCTCGACCGAGCGGACCAAAAAGCCCTGAGTCTTGGTGTTGTACTCCGTGATGATCACGAAGGGATTGCTTTGATCTTTCAAACCACCCGAGCCGGTCGCCATTGCCAGATCAAGGATCGGAATGGTCGCCCCCCGAATATTTGCGACACCGCACACGACAGGATTGGATTTAGGCAACAGGGTCAGTTTGGGGCATTGCAGCACCTCCCGAACCTTGAACACGTTGATCCCATACAGCTGCTGGCCGTCAAGACGGAACAACAACAGCTCAAGGCGATTCTGCCCCACCAGTTGCGTGCGCTGGTTTACCGAATCCATTACACCAGCCATGCCCAGACTCCTACACCAACGCTTAAGATCCGACGCGCATTCATTGCTAAACGGCACGGGGCTTGCTTTTTAACCGCTATGAACGAAAAAACGACACTTTTCCGACACCTGACTTCCCGGACATCAAAGTACCGAAAATTACTTTGCGCGTTGTCAGCGCTGTGCTTTTTCAACGTTGGCAGCCTTGCCTTTGCTGACTCGGTCACCTTGCCTGATCTGCTTATCGGCGTCACTCAAGGCTTTCTTGAGTTCACCGTTGAAGATTATTTGGCGACCAGCCAGACCCAGGGACGCTACGAAATCCAGGTCAACCAGCTCGATCCTCGCTTGCGCATGCCGTTATGCGACAAGGAATTGACAGCGACGCTGGAGAGTCCGGCTCAGCCTCTGGGGCGTGTCACCGTAAAGGTGCGTTGCGACGGAGCCTCACCCTGGACCGTCTTCGTTCCCGCTCAAGTGCGCCTGTTTCGAGAAGTCGTTACCACCACTCGCCCCCTTAAACGCACCGGAATCATCGAGCCCGAGGACGTCGCGTTACGCGAGCGGGACATCAGTCAGATCAATCAGGGCTATCTGACATCGGTCGATCAAGCCATTGGTCAGAAACTCGTCCGACCAATGGTCACCGACCAAGTCATTACCCTTGTCCACATGGAACAAGCGGAGGTCGTTCGCAAAGGCGATCAAGTGGTGATCTCCGCCCGCAGCGGCACGCTCAATGTACGAATGCCCGGCGAAGCCCTGTCCAACGGCGGTCTGAGCGAACAGATCAGGGTCAAGAATCTGAACTCTCAACGGGTGATCAAAGCGCGTGTGACCGCCCCGGGCCAGGTTGAAGTCACCATGTAGAGAACTGGCGCTGTGCTAAAGCGTTCCCTAAACTGTGCCTCAAGCAGGGCAAGCGCCGCTGCGCGCTTACCCATAATTGAGCCTAAAGTTTTTCCGGGTATGGCCGAAAACATGGCAAGCGTCCAAATACCCAGAGGTTTTCTATTATGGTCATCGATTTCAGCCGGTTAAATAGCCCCCCCTCACCCACCAGCAGTACGCGTACCAGCGGCAGCAAGGAAACCGGCGATGCCGGTAAATCCGCGCCGGTGAATACCCCGGCCGAACAGGCCAGTACCAGCAAAAGCGGGGAATCGGTCCACCTCAGTAATGAGGCTCAACAGTTGCAGAAGGTCACTGACAAGCTGCGCGATCAACCTGCTGTCGACAAAGCCCGCGTGGCCGAGTTGAAGCAAGCGATTGCCGATGGCAGCTATAAAGTCGACAGCAACCGTGTAGCCAGCAAACTGCTCAACTTCGAAGCCCAGCGCTAGCCAAAGGCCTGCGCCAGGCTTTTGGACGCTTAAAACCCAAGGCCAGCCATGCACGACACTCATTTACTGCAACTGATCACCGACGACTTTGCTCCCGCTCAACATTTGCTGGAGTTGCTGCAAGCCGAATCCCTGGCGTTGCACGGTCGCGACATGCCACTGCTCGAAGATATTCTCGCGCAGAAACAGGCACTGATCATTTTGCTCGAACAGCATGGCCGCAAACGCAGCCAGATTCTTGTCAGCCTTAACCTGCCGGCCAATCACAGCGGCCTGGAACAACTGGCCGGGCAATCGTCCATTGGCGATCAGTTGCTGACTCAGAGCGATGAACTCAACCAGCTTCTGGCCAAATGCCAGACAGCCAACGAACTCAACGGTCGCTCGATCCAGGTTCAGCAGGCCACCACCGCCAATCAGCTGAAAATCCTCACGGGTGGCGAACCTCCCGCCCTTTATGATGCTCGCGGATCCACCTCCCGGCTTGCGAAGCCGCGACCACTCAGTCAGGCTTGAAATCAGAGTTGAGCGCGCTCTATCAAGGCGCGAAACATGCTGGCAAAATGCTAGCTCTTGCGTGTCGTATTTTGTCTGGAGATTGATGAACCGTGTTCAATGCCTTAAACGCGGAAGATGCTCCGCAGCCACCAAAGGTGCTCACTACCCCTTTGGAAATCGCCGCCAATCTGCGGTTGCTGCAAGAGAGCCATGACCCACTGATCATCACTTTCCACGAGCGCACTCAGCGCTTTCAGAGCTATCTGGTCGAAGTTGATCGAGACAGCAACATGATCGCCCTGGACGAAATGATTCCTCGCGACGGCGAGCGTTTCCTGCTCAATGGCGAAGCGTACCGCGTCGAGGGTTTCCACGATGGCGTGCGGATTGCGTGGGACGGCAATGGCGCCCTGACGATCGACGAATCCAATGGTAGTCGCTGCTATCGCGGCATGATGCCCGTCGAAGTGGTCTATCACCAACGTCGCAACGCCTTTCGCGCCGCTCTGAAGCTGGCTCAGCTGGTCAATATCGAGCTCGGCGGCGAAAAACTCAAGGCGCCAGTCAACGGCAAACTGCTGGATATTTCGGCTACCGGCTGCAAGCTGCGCTTTGACGGCGACATCTCTGACCGCCTGCAGCTAGGCGAGGTCTATGACCGTTTCATCGCCGCCCTGCCCTTCGGCAACATGACCGCGCCGGTCGAATTGCGCTATCTGCATCACGAAGAACGGATCGACACGACCTTCGCCGGGGTACGCTTTCACAACATGAGCGGCCTGGTGCAACGGCAGGTCGAACGTTTCGTCTATCAGCTTCAGCGTGAAGCACGCCGCTTCGATAAAGACGATTTCTGAACCTGATACCTCAATAAAAAAACGGGCAGTCCCTTTCGGTGACTGCCCGTTTTTTGTTTCTAGCGGCCTGTACGACTAGGGCCTTGCTGCACTGAGGCCGTGAGGGTGATCCTCCCCCGGCTCCTCAGGCGGTGGTGCGTCCGGGTCAGGATCAGGGTCCGATTCAGGCGATGGTTCAGGCTCGGATTCAGGGCTTACATGGTTCTGCATCTGATCCTGTACAACCTGCTCGTCGACCCGCGGGTCAAGGCAAGCCACCAATGGCGAGCTCGACATACTGTCTGGCATGGCCACGTGATGCAGAGGCGCATCCTCGACCTGATGCAGGTTGGTCACAGCCTTAGGCCGAATACGCCACACCAGCACCAGTGCGAAAAAGCTGAAGAACGCGTAGAGCATATGACTGCCGAACAGCTTCATCAGCACACCCGCCGCCAACGGCCCGATGCTTGCGCCGACGCCGTAAGTCACCAACAGCATCGCCGTCAGCGAAACACGTCGATCACCTTCAACATGGTCATTGGAAAACGCCACCGCCAAGGGATACAGGCAGAACTGCACCAATGAACACAGGAAACCGGCGATGAACAGCACCTCAAGTGGCACCTGCGGCATGATCGCCAGAGGTAACGCGGCCAGTGCCAGACAAAACGCAAAACTACGGATCAACAGCGCCCGATCATAGCGATCCGACAACCAGCCCAACGGCCACTGCACCAGCAAACCTGCAAAGATGCAGCTACCCATGAACAGACCGACCTGCTCCGTGGAAAGCCCTTGCTGAGAGGCATACAGCGGTGCCAGACCGTAGAACGAACCGACGATCAACCCCGCACCCAACACGGTGCTCAACGATTGCGGCACACGCTTCATAAAGAAGCGCGGCTCCATCGGTGCCGGATGCAGGGGCGCCGGGTGAATGCGTCGGGTCATGGCGACGGGCACCAGACACAAGGCAAAACACAGGGCCACCAGCATCAGCAATTCCAGACCCAGTGCCGGGTGCATGACCAGAATCAGCTGACCCAGCACCAGCCCGAGATAGGACGCAATCATGTAGCCGCTGAACACCAGGCCACGCTGCTTGGCTTCGGCCTGCTCGTTCAACCAGCTCTCAATGACCATGTACTGACACATCATCCCCAGGCCGACGATCATCCGCAGAAACAGCCAGGCCGGTAACCAATCCACCAGGCCATGGCCCAGCACCGCCGCGCCGACGATCCCGGCGCACGTCGCGTACGCCCGGATATGTCCGACCCGGGCAATCAGCCGGTGGCCAATTTTCCCGCCCAGCACCAGGCCGAAATAGTTGGCTGCCATCAATGCACCGACCCACAGACCGTCGACATGGTCGGCGGCCAGGCGCAACGCCAGGTAAGTACTGAGTAAGCCTGAGCCGATAAGCATCATCAGCGAGGCGAAATAAAGCGCTCGAAAGGATTTCCAGATTTGGCGCATCGGCGTTCCGAGCGGCTCCTTGAATTGAGTATCGGGCTATCAAGAACGATAGACCGACGGCGACGAGTCGGTTATGCCTGGGCCGCTAAAACACGCCGCTCCCAGGGAGTGATTTCATCATAGAAGCTAGTCAGCTCCATGGTCTTCGAAGCGATGTAGCCTTCGATGAACTCTTTACCAAACAGTTCCTTTGCCAATTGGCTACGTTTCAGACGCTCAAGAGACGCATGCAAGGTACAAGGTAACGACAAACTTTCCGGCACTTTGAATTCACCCTGAATCGCCGCGCTCGGCTCCAACTCGTTTTCTATGCCATGAAGCCCGGCAGCCAGGCTTGCGGCAATCGCCAGATAAGGGTTGGCATCGGCGCCAGGCAAACGATTCTCGACCCGTCGCGCCACGGGCGAACTGGCCGGAATCCGCAAACCCGCAGCCCGATTGTCGTGGGACCAACAGGCATTGTTCGGCGACGCATAAGGATGGCACAAGCGCTGATAGGAGTTCACGTTCGGCGCAAAAAGAGCAGTGAAATCGGCCATAGCCGCTTGCTGACCACCGATGAAATGGCGGAAGGTCGCGGTCGGCTCGCCGGCATCGTCGCTGAACACGTTACGCCCGGTCCCCAGCTCCACAATGCTTTGGTGAATGTGCATCGAGCTTCCCGGCGTATGCGCCAGCGGCTTGGCCATGCAGACCACCGTCAAACCATGCTTGAGCGCGACTTCTTTGAGCAAGTGCTTGAACAGGAACGTCTGATCAGCCAGCAGCAACGGATCGCCGTGCAACAGATTGATCTCGAATTGGCTGATACCCATCTCGTGCATGAATGTATCGCGCGGCAAACCCAGCGCCGCCATGCACTCATACACTTCACTGAAGAACGGCCGCAAGCCGTTATTGGAACTGATGCTGAACGCCGAATGACCGTCCTCGCGACGCCCGTCCAGACCAACAGGCGGCAGGAACGGCTGGGTCGGGTCGGTGTTCGGGGCAAATACGAAAAACTCCAGCTCGGTCGCCACCACCGGTGCCAGGCCCCGCGCCGCGTAACGCGCGATAACCGCCTTAAGCTGGCCGCGAGTTGAGAGGTTTGAGCTTCCCCCGGTCAACTCATCCGCATCGCAAATCGCCAACGCACGCGGCTGCTTGCTCCAGGGCAAGCGATAGATATGTTTCGGATCCGCATTGAGCGCCAGATCGCCGTCATCGCTGCCGTAAAAACGCGCCGGCGGATAACCGCCCATGATGCATTGCAGCAGCACTCCCCGCGCCATCTGCAACCGTCGCCCCTCGAGGAACCCCTCGCAGGTCATCACCTTGCCACGTGGCACACCATTCAGATCCGGAGTGACACATTCAATCTCATCAATGCCCGTCAATCGCTGCGCGAGTGAACGATGGCCATCGGTCGTCATGACTCAATCCCTGTTGTTGTGCAAGCCGCGAACGGCGACCCGTACAAAATACGCACCACCCGTTCAGGATTTCAAGCAGGCACGTGCGAAAAACAGCGATATAAGATGCAGATCAATCGTGAAGTGAAGGCTGAAACGATAATTCAGGATGTCGGAAGAGAATTACGCGGCTGCGTAAGAGAGGCAGCACTCAAGGAAGATAGAGGCTAAACAGTGCGCCCCCCAAAGGACCGCCATTACTGATTTCGATACGCCCACGCACGCCGTTGCGCTGATGCAGTTCAGCAATGCGCGCGGCAAAGTACAGGCCCAGGCCGGTGCTGCCACTGCTCTGGTTGATGCCTTGCACGTAATCCGCCTGACGCTCGATCATCTGTGCCGGGTAACCGGCGCCGTCATCATTGATGGTCAACAACAGCTGCCCAGCCTCCTCGCGAACGCTGATCAACAAGGCGTGGCGAGCATAGCGGATGACATTGTTGATGATATTGGCCACCACTGAACCGACCAGTTCCCGATCAAAGAAACCGAGGGAGCTAAAATCATCGACCTCATAGGTCGCGACAATGCCGCGACTGCTGAATACCTCATGGTGACAGGCCAGCTGCGCTTCGATGAAGTCATCCAGCTCATGATAGTCCGGCTTCAACGGCAATTGGTTAACGCCCAGTTTGTATAGCCCCAGCAACTGCACCAGCATGCCATTGAGGTGAGCGAACTCGTAATCGATAACGCCCTGCTCGCCGGTTTGCCGGTGGGTGTCAGGCAAACCGGCGAGCCACTGAGCGTGGGCCTGCATGAGCAGGGCCAGAGAATTTTTCATGTCGTGCACGGTGGAGGCAATTACCGTGGAGAAATCGAGCCCCTTGGCACTGTCGTTCATTCGCCAAACGCCTTGCTTCGCAGCTTCTCGTAACGCGGATAGCGCGTATCACTCTCGGGAATCATGCCAATCATTTTCAAGCAGGCCCGGCACTCTTCGAACAGTGCCGTGTCGAGACTGGCATCGGTACCGTGCAACAACGATTGCGCCATGTTCAAGGCAATACTGATGTTCTTCGGTTGCAACAACAGGGCCCCGCGGAACAGTTCCCGGGCTTCGGTCAGGGTGCCTGCCTTGTAACTACGCACGCCCTGGCGGTTAAGATCGGCTGCGGCGTTGCCGGAGTTGAGAATCGCCGGGTCATCGGTCAGTTTGGCAATGCCCTGCATTACCACCGGATCGTCACCGTAGATTTCCGCACAGTTTTTCAGCATGGACGCACCGGCATCCGCCTGACCCAATTGCTGGAGTTGCTTGGCAACCAATAGCGCCGCGTCGGCGCTCATGAATTGCTCCATGCCCTCAAGACGGGCCATCGCCTGCTCGGTCAGTTTATCGGCGGTTTCGGCATCGTTGAGCAGCAAACTGGTGGCTTTCATCAGCCGCGCACGCACCTGCAGCCCCGGATCGCTGGGGTTTTCCTTGGCGACCTCGCTCAGGGTCTGATTGATCTCCAGCCGGGTCCGCGTATCGAGCCCTCTTTCACTGCCTTTACTGATCAACGCCTGGGCCAGACCGAGATTGCTCTCCGGGTCCTTGAAACGTGACTGCTGTCCCTGGGCTACAGCCTGGCGATAGGCTTTCGACGCGCCTTCAAAATCCTCGTTAGCCAACGCCAGTTTGCCGAGCAACGACTGTCGGCGCACAGCCAGTGGCGACAAGCGAACGGCTTCCTCCAGCACACTTTGTGCGCGCTTAGTGTTCCCTTGGGCGACCAGCACATCCGCCATTCCGTCGTAGAGCGCCGGCATCATCGGGAAAGCCTTCAGCGCCGTTTCGTACACGGTCTGCGCCTGGCTGACCTGACCTCGCTTGAACAGCAATCGCCCCAACCCCGCATAGGCCCAAGGCAAAGGGCGGTCTGCCAGAAGGGTATTGAGAAAGCGCTCCAGCGCCTCCTGCTGATTAAGATCGCGCAGGGCATCAGCCCGAAAACGCAGGCACAGCGGAGCGAACCGCGGCTCCTGCTTGCAGAGGGCGGCGCAGGCAGCCAGGACTTCGGTGGGTTTACCCCGGTCGAGCGCTTGCAGGATCGGCTTGAGCAAATTTTTGCGCTGCACCAGCTTCTCCAACCGCTGGGCCAGCCCAGAGCGATTGAAAGGTTTGGTCAGGTAGGCGTCCGGCTCATGCTCGAGGGCACTGAGCACCATGGCCTGGCTGGTCTCGGCGGTGACCATGATGAACACGCTTTCATGGCTGATCAGCTTCTCGACCATCAGGTCTTCGAGCACCTGCTGACCGTTCTTTTTACCGTCCCCAAGATGGTAATCCTGCAGGATGAAGGCATAGCGCTTCTGCGCGCACATGCGCAGCGCCTGCTCACCCGTGTCGGCAGTGTCTACGTCCTTGACGCCCAGCTCGCGCAACATGGACCGGACTGAACTGCGGAAATCAGAGAAATCATCGACGATCAAAAAGCTTTTTTGTTGGTACGCCAGCATCGAAGATTCCAGACAAGTAGGAAGATGAACCCAAAGACAAATGCAGGGACGAGCTCAGCTTCGCTGCCCATTTCGGCGCGCAGATGATAGCCAGTAGCCATAGGCAATCAAGCACCTTTACACACCTGCGATTCCTCCTGCCTGCCGCACGTCTGGGCTCGATCTACGTGCTTCCCAGACATTCAGACAGCTCAGGAGGACAACTGCACATGGGGTTATCGGCCAGTTGTGGCGTTCCCTTATAGGTACGGGCAATCAATTGCCTATTTATTTGGCAGAGGGGTTCGACTCCGAAGAGAACTGACGAAATGCAGGATTAATGCAACAGCGAGCGGCGCCTCGCATAGGCGAAATAGATCACCAGGCCAATTGCCAGCCACGCACCAAATGCCAGCCAAGTCGTCTGCTTGAGGAAGGTCATCAAGATCACGCAGAACGCGATGGCGAGCAACGGGACAACGGGCACGCCAGGGCATCTGAATGCGCGAGGAAGATCGGGCCGGGTCTTGCGCAATACGATCACTGCCACCGAGATCAGACTGAATGCGGCCAACGTACCGATATTGATCAGTTCGGCCAGGACATTAAGCGGAATCAGTGCCGAGATCAGCCCGAAGATTATTCCCACCATCCAGGTGGCAAAAAATGGGGTTCCAAATCGTGGATGAACCCTGGAAAGGCGTTGGGGAAGCAGTCCGTCCCGCGACATCGCGTAAATGATCCGGGTTTGACCGTAAGCCATAACCAGAATGACGGTCGTCATGCCAACGATTGCGCCTAAATCAACGAACCCGGCAACCCAGCTTTCACCGGCATATTGCAACGCCAATGAGACCGGATGATCAACGCCAAGAAATTGGGCATAGGGCACGATGCCGGTCATGATCATTGAAACAACAACGTACAACACCGCACAAACGGCCAAGGAACCGATAATGCCAATGGGGAGGTCACGCGCCGGTTTTTTCACTTCTTCGGCGGCAGAAGAAACCGCATCGAAACCAATAAAAGCAAAAAACACCAAGGCTGAAGCACTCAAAATGCCATGGCCGCCAAAGGGAGCAAAGGGTTGCCAGTTAGCCGGCTGAACATGTCGCGCACCCACGGCAATGAAGAGCAGCACCACGGCGATTTTGATCATTACCATCACGTTGTTTACACGCGCCGATTCCTTGATGCCCATAGAAAGCATCCAGGTGATTGCCAGCATGATCACCAGTGCGGGCAGGTTGAACCAGGTTTCCACACCGGGCAAAGAGCCTGGAGCCGCCGTAAGCACAACCGGAAGACTCAGCCCAAATCCGCTCAGCAGAGACTGGAAGTAACCCGACCACCCAACAGACACAGCCGAGCTTGCCAGTCCGTACTCGAGCATCAGATCCCAGCCGATCATCCAGGCCACCAACTCTCCCAGCGTCGCGTAGCTATAGGTGTAAATCGAGCCGGCTACCGGTACAGATGAGGCGAACTCGGCATAACAGAGCGCTGCAAATGCACAGGCCAACGCCGCTATCAGGAATGAAACCGTGAGGGCCGGCCCCGCAGTCAATGCGCCGGTTCCGGTCAAGACAAAGATGCCCGTCCCCACGATTGCGCCGATACCAATCAGGACCAGATCCATCGGCCCCAGCACTTTTTTCAACCCGGCAGGAGCTCGGGCAGCAGCAATCATTGCGTCCAGGTCTTTTGTTCTGAAAATGCTCAAAATTGCCTCCGTTGTTACTTATTTTTATTGTCAGAGCCAGCAGCTTGGGGTGTCGAAAACGACAAGAAATTGTATTTCAGAGCCTCAAAAATTAGCTTTCGAAACGCCTCTGCATTTAATTATTTTTCAGACGTTAATTATCCAAAATGTGTTCTTTATGTAATTTTCTTTCTAATATTTTTAGCTTCTGGAAATGGATGCCTGATCAAGGACCTGCGAGATGGGGCCAATCGCCCTACCGCGTACTCATTGTTAAATGGAGAGAACACATGGCGGAAATGGATAAGGTTGATCGTTCAATTCTGGAAATTCTGCAAATGAATGGTCGCCTGACGAACGCCGAGATCGCCGTTCGTGTTTGCCTGTCGGCGCCAGCCTGCTGGAAGCGCCTGAAGCGCCTGGAGGAGGAGGTGATTATCGGGTATCACGCGCACCTGAACCCAAAGACTATGGGGCTGGGGCTTTTTGCTTTCATCAGCGTCACCCTCGATAGTCACTCCGAGGACGCCATGGAGCAATTCGAAGCGGGAGTTCTGGCGCTGCCCAACATTATTGCCTGTCACAAAGTGTCGGGGAAATACGACTACCTCTTGCAGGTAGTCGTCAAAGACATGGAGGCATTCCATGAACTCGCCATGCATCGCATACGTACGCTCGGAAATATCAAGGAAATGTACACCGGGTTTTCGCTCAAGGAGATCAAACACTGCAATACCTTGCCGCTGTAAGCGCGTGGACTTGCCCCTTACAAAAAAGCCCCGCCAAGAGATCCTGAGCGGGGCTTTCGTTGCCTGAAGCATTCCTGGTGCATCCGCCTTGCATCCTTTGGGATACGGCGAAAACCCCTGAAATGCTTGGAGGCCTTGAATTATATGGTGTCCCAGGGCAGGTTCGAACTGCCAACCTTCCCCTTAGGAGGGGGATGCTCTATCCAATTGAGCTACTGAGACAAATGGCAACCGCAAAGAAATGTGCGGTGCAAGGGACGGCGTGCATGTTAACGGCCAAGCCTGCTTTTGTCATGTCGTCCGTAGGCTTTTTAAGTGTAGGCCAGAGCGAACACAAGACCGCCGCATCGCCGATCGTGCAAATTGCATCACTTCAAAATGCCATCATTGCAAAATGCAATGGCAGCCCTATTCAAAAACAACCTAACTCATTGTTTTTAAACAACTAAATAGCCGTTAAACTGTTGGCACAACCGCTGCTTTATTACCTTCAAAAGAAACAGCGGAGACACCGTCATGAACCGCGCCCTTTTCTTCCTGAATGCAATCGCCTTGGCTGTCGTGGTGATGTTTCACTTTCAGTCTGGCAGCAGCGCGTCAACACCTGCCCATTACGCCCAACATCAAGCACCTCAAGTGGCGGTGATAAGCGACCACTCTCTTCAATCGGCCCAGATTGCGAGCGATACCCAGGTTCAGCAACTCACCCGTCAGCATTCGGAAAGCTGGGTATTTTGAATCACTTCATCAGGAGCACAGCATGTCAAAACCAGCCGTAGGATTTTTGATTCTGGCGATACTCAGCGGTGCCTTGGATCTCTTCCTGACAGGGAAAGACTCCAGCGCTCTGCCGTTGATTGCTTTTGGAGCATTTGCCAGCTTGTTCATTCTGGCGCTGATTGCCGGACGCAAAATCAAGTTTGATCCTGTTTTACGCTGACTCCCGCCTGCTCCAGCAACTCAAGGAAATGGTCGACGGTAGCAGACAACTCACCCGAATTATCCAGGCGTATGACTGGAGTCGCGTCGTTTGAAGACCCGCTAGCGAGAAACAGGTCATTGCGCCGCAGCCTCGCTTCAATTTCATCGGCACTTTCACGCCCGCGCTGCACGAGTCGATGACGCAAGACTTCGCTCTTCACCGTCAACAAAATGGGGAGCAACGTCGGGTAGCGTTTCCGTGCTTCAGCCAGATGCTCCCTGGAACCATTAACCAAGACATGACGGCCCAGATCCAGCCACTCATCAATCTGGACCGGTATTGCGTATTCGAGGCCGTTGGCACGCCAATACAAGGCGAAACCTCCTTGCTGCTTCAGTCGCTCGAACTCCGCTAGAGAGACGCCCAGGGCATCTTCCCCTACCGACTCGGCCGAGCGCGTGATGACTCGTCGCACTACATCACACCCGAGCCTGCGCAAAGGCTCGCGGGAGGCATCTATAAGGCTGTCTTTACCCGCTCCCGACGGCCCCATCAAATAAATCACTCTGCCCGGCATCTCAGTAACGTCTCTTGTCGCTTGACTGCCTAGTAAATCGGCCATTTGCCACTATCCTGTATTTGAAGGATAAACGATCGGATCCGCATGGAATGCGCGCTCCGGAGGCTTCAGACACCTCCTGTCGGGCAAGAGGACGCAGCCAGATGTGCGGCATGGGGGCAATCTTTTCAAACCAATCCGCATTTCTGATAATGGGTACTGGCAGAACGCCTTTACCCAGCGCAATATTTGTCACAGAATTGACGCCAGTGATCTGGCATTTTCGAGGCATGATGCGGGCCTCTTAACAATTCAGGTTGAACATTTGGTTGGAAAGCTTGTCCTATCAGACATCTTGCGGCCAATTCCGAAAACCGCTCCCCTGAACTAACCGGTTAAATATATGCGCCCATTGAAACAGGCAATTTATTCCAGCCGTACGGCTGACAAGTTCGTCGTGCGTCTGCCCGATGGAATGCGTGAACGCATCGCCGAGGTGGCTCGCAATCATCATCGCAGCATGAACTCCGAAATCATCGCGCGCATGGAGCAAAGTCTAATTCAGGAAGGCGCGCTGGGCGAAGAATTGAGCATGCGACTGGACAGCCCGGAGCTGTCATTGCATGAACGCGAACTGCTTCAACGTTTCCGCCAACTCTCGCATCGTCAGCAAAACGCACTGGTTTCCCTGATCGCCCATGACGCCGAAATGGCAACAGACGCCACCTGATTCCATCCCGAAAGCTCAGCCAGCTTAGCGCTGGCTTTTTTTTGCCCGAAATTTGGCTCGGCCGTATTTCACAGCAAACGCATCCTGGCCGCAGCCCCATCAAGCGTAGAAAGAAGAATTCGCGCAGCCAGCCAAGGCAAGGCTGCGCAGAGAGGATCAGAGCAGGAAAATCGTTGCCAGCCCGAGAAAGATGAAGAATCCGCCACTGTCGGTCACCGCGGTGATCATCACGCTCGCCCCCATTGCAGGGTCGCGCCCGAAACGCGCCAGGGTCATGGGAATCAGGACTCCCATCAACGCCGCCAGCAACAGATTGAGGGTCATCGCCGCCGTCATAACCACGCCTAACGACCAACTGCCATACAGCAAATAGGCGACCACGCCGATCACCCCGCCCCAGACCAGGCCATTGATCAAGCCGACGGCCAGTTCCTTGCGCATCAGGCGGGAGGTATTGCCGGTACTGACCTGATCCAGCGCCATGGCGCGCACGATCATGGTAATCGTCTGGTTCCCCGAGTTGCCGCCAATACCGGCAACAATCGGCATCAAAGCGGCCAGCGCCACCAGTTTCTCGATGGAGCCTTCAAACAGGCCGATCACTCGAGAGGCAACAAAAGCGGTAATCAGGTTGATTGCCAGCCAGGCCCAGCGGTTGCGCAGGGACTTCCAGACTGACGCAAAAATATCTTCCTCTTCACGCAGACCCGCCATGTTGAGAACTTCGTTTTCGCTCTCTTCACGAATCAGGTCGACCATTTCGTCGATGGTCAGACGGCCGATCAGTTTGCCGTTCTTGTCGACCACCGGAGCCGAAATCAAGTCATAACGCTCGAAAGCCTGAGCAGCGTCATACGCATCTTCGTCCGGGTGAAAACTCACCGTATCGCTGGCCATGACATCCGATACTTGTTTGTCCGGATCGTTGACCAACAATCGTTTGATCGGAAGCACGCCCTTGAGCACACCGCCGTAGTCGACCACGAACAGTTTGTCGGTATGGCTCGGCAACTCTTTAAGCCGACGCAGGTAACGCAATACCACTTCGAGACTGACATCCTCACGGATAGTCACCATCTCGAAGTCCATAAGCGCACCGACCTGCTCCTCGTCATAGGACAACGCGGAGCGAACACGCTCACGCTGCTGGCTATCGAGGGTTTCCATCAGTTCGTGGACGACGTCTCGCGGCAGCTCAGGGGCCAGGTCAGCGAGTTCGTCGGCATCCATTTCCTTGGCGGCCGCCAGGATTTCGTGATCGTCCATGTCGGCGATCAGCGTTTCCCGAACGGAGTCGGATACTTCAAGGAGGATATCGCCGTCGCGCTCGGCCTTGACCAGTTGCCAGAGGGTCAGGCGCTCTGCAAGCGGCAAGGCTTCAAGGATGTAGGCAACGTCGGCGGAGTGCAGATCATCGAGCTTGCGCTGCAACTCGACGAGGTTTTGCCGGTGGACCAGGTTCTCGACCCGGTCGTGATGAGGACCTTCCTGGCGATGAGTCAGGTCTTCGACCACTCGCTGGCGCTGCAGCAACTCAATGACTTGTGCGAGGCGGTCTTGCAGGCTTTCTTGCGTTTTCTTTACTTCAACTTCAGACATAGGCGAACTCCACTCCCAGCAGCGGGGCACGCCGGAAGGATCAATCAGTCAATTCATGATTGTAAAAACGAGGTACTGAGTAACTACTGGGTAAGTCCATGGAGGTATTCCACAAGCCCCGGCGGGGCTGACGGGCGCAATGATACACCGCCTGATGTCTTTTAACGCTAAAAAATCTTGGCAAGAACAAGCGCTTGCGACGCAAACCTGAGCGCTGTCCGAATCTATAGAGCTGCGACGACTCATTCAGAAAAGAAAACACACACGAGGTCAAGAAAGTACCGTCTATCCTTTTTCGGGACCGTCACGGAGGACGTCGCATGTCACTGAGAAAGATCTCACCCTTGTGTTCCACCCTGCTCTGGCTATCGATGCAAGCAAACGCCACGACGGTGCACCGATGCGAAAACGCTGGTGGGCACGTTACTTTCACCACTCTGGGTTGTTCGCCGCACGAGACACTCCTGATCCAGAATGCGGTCAATGTGGCACCTGGCGGCATCAAGACAATCTCCCCAAAGAGCGGTCCCCAGGAAACATTCAGTACGAAATCAGCAATAGAGCCGCTGGTCATCGTCGGACAGCACAATGACGATTGTGGAAATGTGCTCAGCGCCAAAGAACGCCGCCAGGCAATCATCAATCAACGAGTCGTGCCCGGCATGAGCCAACAGGAAGTCGAAAGCGCACTGGGCAAACCTGACAAAGTCAGTATTCGAAATGCGACCACGAGCTATCGTTACGATACAAAGAAAGGTCGCAGCGCCCAGATCGTGTTCGATGAGAAAGGCTGCGTAACAGGCAAACGCTAGGATCGAGTAGGAGGCGGATTTACATCCGCCGTCCTCTCACACCACCGTACATACGGTTCCGTATACGGCGGTTCAGGTTAAGCGGCTAAGCCGGGTTATCGTGTCCAGTATTGAGACCAGCCCGAGT
>NZ_JBLYED010000049.1:0-18397 GCF_048515765.1 Pseudomonas sp. H11T01
TCGATCCCGTCATCACCCACCATTACTTTTAGTGTTACGCGCAGCGGTAGTTCAGTCGGTTAGAATACCGGCCTGTCACGCCGGGGGTCGCGGGTTCGAGTCCCGTCCGCTGCGCCATATTCGGTAATCTGGAACGCTGAACGCCAGGTCACCACTGAAAGCCCGCCTAGTGCGGGCTTTTTGCTGTCTGGGGGTTGGCTTTTGCGCTGCAAGCGACCTCAAAAAGAAAGCGGCCCTCGGGCCGCTTTCGTCGTTTCTGGCTTATTGTTCTGCGTTGCGGGCGTGGCGGTAATCGCTGACGGCTTCGTACACCGCCTTGCGTAGACGATTGATGCCGCCAATCGGTCGGTGCGCCTCCAGTCCGAACCACGGATTGAAGGACTGGTTGTCGCATTGCAGGTTCAGCGCTGGGGTATCGAAGTCCTGGGCCGGGATCTTGATGCGCGCCACGGTTTCGAAAGGCGCGTCGCTTTCACGCCATTCAATGCTGGCGTCTTCGATAGGCATGTACTTGGCTGGATCCTGGCGCTGGATCTGCAAGACGAAGCACGCCGGGACACGATCAGTCGATAACTGCTGGTTCAGTGCGCTGCGCAGGAAGTTTGGCAGGGCTTGATTCTGAGTGGGCAGGTCGTAGATCGGGCAGCTTTCGGGATCTGGCGCGACGCGGAATTTGGCGTTTGCCGTGCCAAACTTGTACGGCGATACCGAGAAATAGGTCGTCTGAGTCGGGCTTGCGGGCGCAGGAGCCAGCGTTGCCAGCGCGATAAACAGATGGCGAGCCTGCCAGCTACGCGGGTCCCAACTCGGGAAGAACGCCATGACCGTCTTGCCATCAGCCTGCGCAGCCACGTTCTGGCGGTACTCGGCGACATCGCTGACGAAGAAGTTCGGATGACTGAACATCACGAAATCCTGCTCGCCACGGCTCTGTTGTTCTTTCAAGAGCTGCGTACCCGGAACATCCAGCAATTTGATCGCCATGCCGCGGGCGTCCCGGATGCTGTCGAACTGCGGATAAGCGTTGCCATTGGACAGGCGCAGGGTTGCCTGCCAGGTCTTGCCCGCTTCGGCGAATACGCCCTGACGCAGTTCTGGCGACAAGTCAGCCAACACCTGAACCTCGGCTTTGACGCAACCGTGAGCCTTGGCATGGGCGTCACGCAAATAACGTGTGCCTTCGCGGTGCTGATCAACGATGCGCACAGCGGTCTGGATGATGTCCTGGGTCATGGTGGCTTCGCCCGGCGGGACCTGTTCCTCGGCCAAGACCGGGCCGCTGTGGTGCCAGGCGAACCAGGCCGTAGCCAGCGCCCAGGCGAGCAGGCCGAGGCTCAGCAGCAACAGAAGGGTTTTGCCCAGCAGGGCGCCAATGCGCAGCCAGAGGGTGATCAACATGCGAACGTCCTTTTTGCGGAAGCGATAGTCATGGCAGTTGCGATTCCAGCGGGCCGCCGAGCACCTTCAGATACTCCAGCAAGGCCCAGCGCTCTTCGGGTTGCAGCAAGCGTCCGATGACCCCGTTACCACGCTCACCGGCACGGAACTCGTGACCGCTGTTGTGGTTGCCGGTGATTCGCGTGTCGAACACGAAGCCATTGGTAAAGGCTTCGGTGCGATAACCCAGGTGGCGTGGGTCGTACTCGAAAGTGCCCTTATAGAAGGTGGTCGCGCGTTCATCTTGCGGTGAGAGCAATTGGTAAATGCTCGGCACCGAACCGTTATGCAGGAACGGCGACGTGGCCCAGACGCCCGCCAGCGGTCGAGCCTTGTAAGCGCGCAGTTCGCGAACCCCGATCGGCAAGCCGAATCCATCCAGAGCCGGGCGTTCTGCGGGCGTGACGTTCGCCTCGCGGTAAGCCTTGTTTTCGACGAAAGCGGTGACGTAGGCCAGCCCTTTGGCCACCGAGAGTTTGCTCAGGTCCAGAGGTTCGGTGGGGGCTGGATGCAGTTTGACATCCAGACTCGCCAGTTCCGCCGGGTCCCATTGCAGGGCCGTCAGATCAAAGCGATGGTCGGCAATGTTGTTGGCGGCGCCTGGATCGGTACCGATCACCTCCACTGGCAGCATTTTCAAGGTTTGCAGGGGGCGGCCATTGTTTTGTGTCACGGTCGGTACGTGGCAGCCGGCACAGTTTTCGGTGAACAATGTCCGACCTTTGGCGGCCAAAGGTCTGTCGATGCTACCGAGCAACTCTTCGGGCCAGGCTGGCGGCTTGAGCCGTTGCAGGGTTTCTTCGATCAGGTGCAGATCTCGTACACGCACGCTGGACGGGTAACGAGCGTCACCCTTGAGCGGCTGGCCTGTTGCATCGAAGAAATTCAGCGTAGCGCCAACCCCAAGGGCTTCGCCGATGTTACGTGCCATCGGCTGTTGAGCCGAGCCGTTCCACTGGACCCAATCGAAGGTCCACATCTCCCACAGCTGTGGATAGTCCACCGGGGCGTTGGCCACTCGGTAGTTGTCCACAGAAATGGCGTCGCCGAAACTGGCGTTGGCGATGCGCCCGAATGCGTCTGTGCGGCCGGGGCCTTCTTCGGTGGGGTAAAGGCCGCGATGAGTATCGTTCCAGGCAACGCTCAGGAAGGTATCCAGAGACGTTTTGAATGCTTTGCGCAGTTGTTGGTGTTGTGCATCGTAGTCCTGGCCAAGGACATTGCGCGCGAACCGTTCGAATTTCCATGGGTTGTAATAGGTAGAGGCGAGGCTGGCCACTAGCGCCTGGCCAAAGCTACCGCCCCGCAGCGTGGGAACGCTCGACGGTAGAACATGCTGGGCTGAACCACCGTCGATCCGCACGGCCTGGCCGTTGTAGCGCAGCTCGCCGGTGTGGCAGGCGGCACAGGTAATATCCAGAAACTCTTCTTTACTGCCGGGATTCTGATGGCGGGCAAAGCCGACGGGCAGGTTGCCGGGATTACTCGGGTTGGCTTTCTGCGCAGGGTCGATTAGAAAGCCGAAACGGGCGAGGTACTCAGGGGCTGCGAAACGCTGTTCGGAAAACGGTAACTCCAGCGCGCCGAACCAGTCGTAGCGCAGACCTTTAACCTGAGTGCCCTGGGGCGTGAAGTAATAGGTCTGGCGGTCTGCGGCATTCCACTGTTCAAGGTAATGCACCTGTTTGACGGGTACATAGCCGGGCAGCTTTGGGTTGACGACGTAATACAGAACGATGGCCAGGCCGAGACAGAGCAGGGCGGCGATCGCCAATAACACACGAGAGATGTGGCGCAAGATAAACATCCTTGTCGATTAATTGCCCCTTATGCCTTAGCCCAAGTTGTGCGGCAAGTAGCCATTACGCCGGACTCAGTAAGAAACGGCCTGTCCGGTTGTGAGTTTGCTCCGAGGGTCTAAGCTGACATTTGCCGCAAAATGCGTTTAAAGACGTGAACTTATCGGAAATTTCCTGCTCTCATGCCGGTAGCCATTGGTCGTGGCCGCCTGATAAGCTCGCGACTTTACTCTCGATTGCCCTTTAGGCGCATGAACAAGGAAATAGCATGAAACAGCATCGGTTGGCGGCGGCGGTGGCCCTGGTTGGCCTGGTACTTGCGGGTTGTGATTCGCAGACCAGCGTAGAGCTGAAAACCCCGGCGCAAAAAGCTTCCTACGGTATCGGCCTGAACATGGGCAAAAGCCTTGCCCAAGAAGGCATGGATGATCTGGATTCCAAAGCGGTAGCCCAAGGCATCGAAGATGCCGTCGGCAAGAAAGAACAGAAGCTCAAAGACGACGAACTGGTCGAAGCCTTTGCTGCACTGCAGAAGCGTGCTGAAGAGCGTATGGCCAAGATGAGTGAAGAGTCGGCAGCCGCCGGCAAAAAATTCCTCGAAGAAAATGCCAAGAAGGCCGGTGTAACTACTACCGCTTCTGGTCTGCAGTACGAAGTGGTCAAGAAAGCCGATGGCCCTCAGCCTAAGGCGACCGACGTAGTGACTGTTCACTACACCGGCAAGCTGACCAATGGCACCGTTTTCGACAGCTCCGTCGAACGTGGCAGCCCGATCGACTTGCCAGTGAGCGGTGTGATTCCGGGTTGGGTCGAAGGCCTGCAACTGATGCACGTTGGCGAGAAATACAAGTTGTACATTCCTAGCGAGCTGGCCTACGGCGCGCAAAGCCCAAGCCCGGCGATTCCGGCCAACTCGGTGCTGGTATTCGACCTGGAACTGCTGGCGATCAAGGATCCGGCAAAACAAGACGCTACCAAGTAGTTCGCGTCTGAAATAAAACAACGCCCCGTCTATACGGGGCGTTGTTGCATCTGGGGATTGATGGTGGGCAAAGTAAGCGAACGGACACCACCGGGCAGAGTTATACCCTTGAGGTTGCCGGTGTTAGACGCAGTCTGGCTGCCAAGTCAATGAAATTATGGGTTTTTTTATGTGAGTAAAAAACGCCCGATCTGAGTTAAGCCCTTATAAAACGGGGCTTTCAGGCGTTAAAAGTGGCTCTGTTCACAAGGTTATCCACAATTTGTGTGGATAACATTTCAGTGGGAGGGATGATGAAAGCACCCTGGAATTTCGCTCGCTTCTTACCATTGGCGGGAAGACTGCTCAGTCGAGGACGTTTACCAACTCTGCTCTTTGCCGTGGCGAGCAAAGGCGCCAGCCAAGGCAACCGTCTGGGCAAACTCAAAGATGATCTGCGATTGTTACAGGCGTTGTGTCTGGCTTATTGGCGCGGGGAGTACCGGGCTATCAGCGGGAAATCGATTTTGACGGTGGTGGCGGGCTTGATGTACTTCCTCAGTCCACTCGATGCCATCCCTGATTTCATTCCAGTATTCGGCATGCTCGATGACATCGCGGTGTTGGCTTGGGTGATGAAAACCCTCGACGATGAACTGAACGCTTTTCGTGCCTGGCGCGAACGTCAGTTGCCGGAAAAGCTGGCGGTGGTTGAGCGGTTACCGGACACACCGGAGCAACTTCAGCTGCAAGGCCCAAAAAAAACCTGAGCCGATTCAGGCTCATCCACAGATTGATACCCCATCGCGACCTTGGCGGCTGTTAGGATTACACTTCTAAGGAAAAGTGCCGACTCGCTAAGTGTTGTTGTCCTACGGGGTAGTAATGGATATTCAGATAATTGCACGCGATGGCGAGCCCGAATATGCGGTTCTGCCGTGGGCTCAGTATCAGGCTTTATTGAAAGCTGCAGGCGTCACCGAGCAAGCGCCGCGAGAAGCAACAGTCCGTCACGCGGCACCACCAGACCAGATTCTTCCAGGCTTGGTTCAATTACGTAGTTTGCGCGAAGGGAAGGGCATCGCCATAGAGGCGCTGGCCCGCACGGTAGGTATCAGCCCGTCTTATTTGGCCTTGATTGAAAGCGGTGAGCGTCAACCCGACGCCGCGATTCGCCGCAGCCTGGCCTGGGAGTTGACGGTGCCGGGTTGGAGGGACGAAACGTGAGCGTACGCATTAGTCGACAACATTGGGACGGGTTGCTGGGTGAGCTTGATCAAGCCCGCCGCCAGCGTCATCTACTGACTTACCGGGCTTTGCTTGAGCGTTTGCAGTTACCCAGCCCGGCCATGCAAACCCTGACCGCCGCCCTGGAGCATTTGGCCGCGCTGGATGCCAAGGCGGAGCAGCCGTTGCGCAGTTCACTGGTGATAAGCCAGGGGGCAAGCCGTTTGCCGCGCACCGGTTTCTTTGAGTGTGTCGAGCGTCTTGGGCGTTTTTCGGGCCCTTCTGATGGTGTTGCTGCAGCTTCCTGGCATGCCTCAGAAGTGGTGCGGGTTTTCGAGTACGAGTATCCCGAATCGGCGGAGGCCTGAGTGCTCTGGCGACTTAGAGCGCGCGCCAGTTACTGGTTGGCGCGCCGGCTGTTTCATTGGTCGTGGTTCGTGCGTCAGCCTCGTGGCTGGCACTGGCTCGAAGGTCAGTTTGCGCGCATGGCGAATCTGGGAGATGTCGGTGCTCAGAGCTTCTACGGCCATATCCTGACCTTCCGTGGCCAAGGCTTGGGTGCCCGCGAAGAGGGCGTGCGCTTGCTGCGCCTGGCAGCGCTGGCAGGGGACGGCAAAGCGGCCTATCAAGTGGGGGTGATCAGCCTGGCCGGAACACCCAGCAAGGCCCCTGATGCGGCTGAAGCGGCCCGTTGGTGGGCGATGGCGGTGAAGGCCGGGCATCCGCTGGCTGAGATCAAACTCAAGGAGCTGAAATCGAACGGTGGCAGCTTTTTGTAGGAGCAGCCGGTCGACGCTCGATTGGTCCGGGCGGCGTTCCGACGATGGACTCAAGGGCGACGCGTTTATTCAGAAAACACGCGTTATCGTTAACGTCCATCGCGAGCAAGCTCGGCTCCTACATAGAGACCTCAATCACCGCCTATCTCGCCAGATAATCTAAATCCCGTCCGCCACCGGCAAGCCAATCTCCAGACTGTCGATCACATGAATGCTGTAGCCCGGCACATTCTTGGCGTGATGCTTGGCTTGCGAAGCCAGCTCTGCCAGTTGGCTGGAGTCGAGTTGTCCACAGGCCTGTGGATGCAAATGTACGACGCCGATGGACAGCGACAACAGCGGGAACTCCTGGCGTACACCCTGGCGGTTAGGTGCGATGAAGCAGCCTGCTTCCAGGTGTTCGTTGCGATAGAAGCGTCGGCATTGGCAGTGAAAATCGTCCAGTAGCTGGTTGAGGCGTTTGCGCCAATCCTCGGGACCCAACACCAACAGAAAATCATCGCCGCCGATATGCCCGACAAAGTCGCGGCTTGGGTCGACGCGGTCATTCAGACACTGCGCCAGACACAGCAGGACTTCGTCGCCACGGCCGTAGCCGTAGATATCGTTGAAGGGCTTGAAACTGTCGATGTCCACATAGCAGATCACCGATTCGCGGGCCTGTTGCAGCAGCCGCGCCAGACACTGCTGGATCGGCACGTTTCCCGGCAACAGGGTCAGTGGATTGGCGTAGCGGGCTTGCTGGATCTTTAGTTCGGTAATCAGTTTGAGTACGTCAATCACCCGTCCCAGCCCCTGGTAGCCGCCGTTGAGGGTGATGATGAAGTCCTCTTCGATGCGTTGCCGGGCACGGCTGGTGATCAGGCGGCTGACCTGCTGCAATGATTGGTTCAGCTCGACTGCCAGGAAGTCATCATTCATCAGGCGGCTGATAGGCTTGCGCGCGAACAGGTCGGTGGCGAAGGGCTTGAGCAGTGCATCCGAGAGCGAATGACGGTGGACTATCCCGCACGGCTGCCCCTGATCATCGAGCACCGCCAGGGAGTTGAGGTTGGCCTGACGCCGGAAGGCCTCCAGGACTGTTGCGGTAGGGGTGTCCCGGGCCACGGCCGGTTGATCGTTGAGCAGGGCGCTGAGGTCGCTGCCTTCATCGTTCAGGGCCATCGCAGAGCTGTCGTGTTTGGGCATCAGTGTTCGCGCATCCTGCGGCGGGTGTTCCTGCGGACGGCAGAGCAGGTAACCCTGGACCAGATCGACACCCATCTCGGTCAGCACTGCGAGTTCTTCCGGCAGCTCGATACCTTCAGCGATCACTTGCGCCCGTGAGGCTTTGGCGATTTGCAGGATCGAGCCGACGAACTCGCGCTTGAGGGCGTCCTGATGGATGCCGTCGATGAAGTGTCGATCGATTTTCACGTAATCCGGGCGCAGCTCGGACCACAGTCGCAGGCTGGAATACCCCGCGCCGAGATCGTCCAGGGCAATCGAAAACCCCATGGCCCGATAGTGATGCAATGCGTTTTGCAACAGTTGGAAGTCGTCGGTCGGGGTTTGTTCGGTGAGTTCGATGACTACCTGGCTTGGCTCGATACCGAAGTCCTGCAGTAGCTGCAGCGTTCTGCCTGGCTGGTGAGCGGCTTCGAGCAGGGATTCGGGGGAGACATTGAGGAACAGTTTGCCCGGCAGTTTCTGTTCGTTGAAGCGTCGGCAAGCGCTGTGACGGCACGCCATTTCCAACTCACTGAGGCGACCGGCCTGGCGGGCCACGGCGAACAGCGCGATGGGCGAGTGCAGCGGACTATTGGAAGGCCCACGACTGAGGGCTTCGTAACCGACGATGCGTCGTTCGGAGAGGGAGATGATCGGCTGGAACAGACTGTGTAAACCGCTTTGAGCCAGGATTGAACTCAAGGCGCTCAGCTGTTCTGTCGTGGTCATGGTGTTCTCTGCCGATAAAAAAAGGACCGGGTGCTGTGGGCACCCAGTCCTGTATTTCACGACAGAATGATGACTATTTGATGACGCTCCGGGGAGCATTCACATTAAATTGCCACCATCGTCAGTGCTTTGCTAGCGCAGTGTTGAGCTTCAAGTAATCCAGCAAAATCCGCCCGGTTTCGCTCAGGTAGGCATCATCTTCCGGCTTGGTCTTGTCTGGCTCGGCTGCGAGAGCGTCTTCGTCTTCTTTCTTCAGCTCTTTCAGCGGCTCCTCACCCTTGGCTTTGCGACGGATATTCTCCATGACAAGCTGCTTGGCTTCGATATCGGAGTGCTGTGCGCGACGCTCGGCTTCGTTGAGACTGACGGTTTTCTCGGTCATCAGTTTCTGGGCCAGGGCCAGCTTGTCGCGAATGAACACGAACTCTGCATCCTTGGCTGAGCGCTGGTCATGCTCGGATTTCAACTGCGTCAGGTACGGTTTGAACGGATCAAGCGTCGGTTTGATCGCCGGACGAATGGTGTCCCACGGCATGGCTTCAGGCAGAGCGCTCTCGCCGATTTCCTTGGTGTCGATGATCGACGGGTAATCGATATCCGGCAGCACGCCCTGATGCTGGGTGCTCTGTCCGGAAACCCGGTAGAACTTGGCCAGAGTCAGTTTCAGCTCACCGTGATTCAGCGGCTGGATAGTCTGTACGGTGCCTTTACCGAAGGTCTGGCCGCCGACGATCAACGCGCGGTGGTAGTCCTGCATGGCGCCGGCAAAAATCTCCGAGGCCGAAGCCGAGAGACGGTTGACCAGCAATGCCATTGGGCCTTTGTAGAAGGCGCCCGGGTTTTCGTCTTCAAGCACATCGACCCGGCCATCGGCGTTACGCACCAGCACGGTCGGACCTTTGTCGATAAACAGACTGGTCAGTTCAGTGGCTTCCTGCAACGAGCCGCCGCCGTTGTTGCGCAAGTCGATGACTACGCCGTCGACTTTGTCTTTCTGCAGCTCGGTCAGCAGTTTCTTGACGTCGCGAGTGGTGCTCTTGTAGTCCGGATCGCCGGCACGGAAGGCCTTGAAATCCAGGTAGAAGGCCGGGATCTCGATGATGCCGAGTTTGTAGTCCTTGCCATCCTGTTTGAGGTTGAGAACCGACTTCTTCACCGCCTGATCTTCAAGCTTCACCGCTTCGCGGGTGATCTGGACGATCTTGGTGGTCTGGTCGCTCGGTGCATTGCTGGCCGGGATCACTTCCAGACGCACCACGGTGCCTTTCGGCCCGCGGATCAGCTTGACCACTTCGTCCAGACGCCAGCCGACTACATCGACCATTTCCTTGTCGCCTTGGGCGACACCGATGATCTTGTCTGCCGGTGAGACTTGCTTGGTCTTGTCCGCCGGACCTGCTGGCACCAGACGCACGACTTTCACCTGGTCGTTGTCGCTCTGCAACACGGCGCCAATGCCTTCCAGCGACAGGCTCATGTTGATGTCGAAGTTCTCCGCGTTATCTGGCGACAGATAGTTGGTGTGCGGGTCGTAGGACATGGCGAAGGTGTTGATGTACGCCTGGAAGATATCTTCAGCACGGGTTTGATCCAGACGCACCAGCTGATTCTTGTAGCGCTTGGTCAGCAACTCTTGAATGGCCTTGGGCTCTTTGCCGGCGATCTTCATGCGCAGCACTTCGTCCTTGACGCGTTTGCGCCACAGGTCGTCGAGTTCCGCGGTGGTCTTGAGCCAAGGGGAATCCTTGCGATCGATCAGCAAGGACTCTTTGGTGGTGAAGTCGAATTTGTCGACGCCTTTGTCCAGCTCGGTCAAGGCGAAGTCCAGACGCGCTTTGACGCGGTCCAGGTAACGCTTGTAGATGGTGAACCCGGCATTCAGGTCGCCGCTTTTGAGGAAGTCGTCAAATTGGGTTTTCCATTTGTCGAACTCGGCAATATCACTGGCGAGAAAGTAGCTGCGCGACGGATCCAGCAGCTTCAGGTAGCTGTCATAGATGATCACAGAGCGCGCGTCATCGAGAGGCGGCTTGCTGTAATGATGGCGCTTGAGCAACTCGACGACGTTAAGGCTGGCAATCACCTCGTCACGATCGGGCTGAAGTTTGTCCCAGCTATTGGCTGCGAACGAATTGGTCGACAGCGGCAAAAGACCGAGACCAATGAAAAGAGCAAGGGCGGTGCTGGGGAACAAATGCTTCATGCTGATTCGACGCGGGGGCAATTGATAACGCATATTAGGCCGTCTTTGAAGTCGCCGGTTCCATAGGGGCCGGTCGCATAATGCAAAAAGCCCGGCGCTACAGCTACGGGCTCAGTCCAGACTCACTATGGAGGCACTGTGAAAGCATTGCAAGGCGTTGAAGGTCAAGTGGTGTGGGTTGAAGAGCCGAGTCCGACGTGTGACGTAGGGCAAGTTCGTATTCGAGTAGCGGCTGCGGGCTTGAACAGGGCCGATCTGTTACAGCGAGCAGGGCTCTATCCTGCACCGCCTGGCGCCAGTCAGGTGCTGGGCCTGGAGTGTTCCGGGGTGATCAGCGAGGTGGGGGCGGGTTCGTCCTGGCAGGTGGGCGACCGCGTCTGCGCGCTGCTGGCCGGTGGCGGGATGGCCGAAGAAGTGGTGGTCGATGGCCGGCATGTGTTGCCGGTTCCGGAAGGTTTGTCGCTGACTGAGGCGGCGGCGCTGCCCGAGGTTTACAGCACTGCGTGGTTGAACCTGTTCCAGCTGGCGGCGCTCAAGCCCGGTGAAAAAGTACTGCTGCACGCAGGCGCCAGCGGTGTTGGGTCGGCGGCTATTCAGTTGTGCAAAGCATTTGGCAACCCTTGCTGGGTCAGTGTGGGTTCGGCGGATCGTCTGGCCTATTGCGAGGCTTTGGGTGCACAGGGCGGTGTGGTGCGTACCGATGGTCTGGAAAGCTTGAATGACTTTGGTCCGTTTGACGTCATCCTCGATCCGGTGGGGGCCAACTATGCCGCGCTGAACGTGAAACTGCTGGCGCGCGACGGTCGTTGGGTGCTGATCGGTCTGATGGGCGGTCGTGAAGCGCAGCTGGATCTGGCGCAGATTCTGGCCAAGCGGGTGCAGCTACTGGGATCGACCCTGCGCAGTCGAGACGAGCAATTCAAGGCGGATTTGTTCAGCGATCTACGCCTGCACGTTTGGCCGTTGTTCGCCGAAGGGCGTTTGAACCCGCAACTGGCCAAAACTTTCCCGATAAAGGACGCTGAAGCCGCGTTTGCGGAGCTTGCGACCAACAAGGTGTCGGGAAAATTGGTGTTGGTGATTGACGAAACGCTGGTCTAAGCAGGATCACGTTTCACCTGTGGCGAGGGAGCTTGCTCCCGCTGGAGCGCGAAGCGGTCCTAAAATCGGCGATTGCGTTTCTTCAGGCAGAATGCGATTACCGGATTACGAGCGCTTCGCGCTCGAGCGGGAGCAAGCTCCCTCGCCACATTGGTTAATCGGTGCTACTACTTCCACTGATGAATCGGCCATCCGGCTTTTTCGGCGTGTTCCTGCAACACCGGATCTGGATTGACCACATGTGGGAAGTCGACTTTCAGCAATAACGGCAAGTCATTGCGCGAGTCGGAATAGAAGCTCGCGCCTTCGAGATTTTCACCTTCGGTGTCCAGCCATTCCAGCAAGCGGGTGATTTTGCCCTCGCGGTAGGTCAGGGTACCGACGGTGTTGCCGCTGTAGACCCCATGGGTCACTTCCAGCTCGATTCCCAATATCTCGTCAATGCCCAGACGCTCGGCAATCGGTTTGACCAGGTGCGTGCCAGAGGCCGAGATCACCAGGATCCGGTCGCCAGCCTTGCGGTGTGCTGCGATGGCTTTGCAGGCGTCGCTGAAGATGATCGGCTCGATCACATCCTCGACCCACGGTGCGACCAGGTGCTCGATTTCTTCCGGCGTACGCCCGGCGATCGGCTCCAGGCTGAAGGCCATGTAGTCTTCCATGTCCAGTTTGCCGTGGCTGTAGGCGTCCATCAGTTCGTTGTTGCGACGCATGAAGGACTCGCCGTCGACCCAGCCGAGGCGGCCCATCTGTTCGCTCCACAAGGTGGCGCAGTCGCCATGGATCAGGGTTTCGTCCAGATCAAAAATTGCCAAAGCCATTAGGGCAGCTCTCTCTTCAAACTCTTCAAAGTAATCGGGCGCATCAAAAGCATCAGGCTACCTCACACAGGGCCGTCGGATCGATGGAAAGCGCCAGGCGTTGACCGTCGACATGCATATCAGCCGCTGAACGGTTCAGTACATCGACGACCAATTCCACGCCACGCGCTTCGACGCGGTAACGAATCACATTGCCCAACAAGCTATGGCTGCGAATCTGCGCGTCGAGCTCACCGTTCAGACTCAGCACGATGGCTTCTGGACGAATGGCAATGCGACCGGTGATCGGGCGTTGCAGCAACTTGCTGGCGCTGTCGGCGTCGAGCAGATTGTAGTTGCCGATAAACCCTGCGGCGAATACGTCCACCGGTGCGGTGTAGAGGGTTTCAGCGTCACCGCTCTGGACAATCTTGCCCTGGTTCATCAGGAAGATCCGATCGGACATGATCAGGGCTTCTTCCTGATCGTGGGTGACAAAAATCGTCGTCAGACCGAGCTCGCGCTGGATCTGCCGGATCTGTTCGCGCAGGTGCTTGCGAATCCGTGCATCCAGCGCCGACAGCGGTTCATCCAGCAACAACAGGCGTGGCCGGGTCACCAGCGAGCGGGCCAGGGCCACCCGTTGGCACTGGCCGCCGGACAGTTGATGCGGATAGCGAGCGGCGAAGTCGGTCAACTCCACCAGTTGCAGTACCTCAAGCACACGCTTGCGACTGTCGTCGGCGTTGACCTTTTGCATGCGCAGGCCGAAGGCGACGTTCTGTTCCACGGTCATGTTGGGGAACAACGCATAGCTTTGAAACACCATGCCGATGCCGCGTTTTTGCGGGCTCAGCGGAACGAGGTCCTGACCGTCGAGCAGGATCTTGCCGCCATCCACCGCTGTCAGTCCGGCGATGCAGCGCAGCAGGGTGGACTTACCGCAGCCGGACGGACCGAGCAGGGTGACGAACTCGCCCTTCTGGATTTCGCAGTTGATGTCGCTGAACACCGTGGTGCCAGCGTAGTTTTTCTGCAGGTGTTGGACGCTGACGAAGCTCATTGGCTTTTGTCCTTGTTCAAAATATTGGCAACCCAGGTCAGAACCAGCACAAAGAAGAAGTAAGAGATCACCAGCGCACTGGTGAAGTGGCCGCTGCTGTTACGCATATTGTTCAGGTAGACCTGCAGGGTTTCGTAGCGAGTACCGACCAGGATGTTGGCGAACACGAATTCACCGAACAGGAACGAGAAGGACAGCAGCAACGCCACCATCAAGCCCTTGCGCAGGTTCGGCAGCACCACCAGGAACGCCGCCTGCCAGGTACTGGCGCCGAGCAGCTGGGCGGAGTCCATCAGGTCGCGCAGGTTGATTGCTTGCAGGTTGTTGGTGATCGCCCGGTACATAAACGGCAGCGCCACGGTGAAGTAGCATCCGACCAGAATCCAGGGCGTACCGACCATCGCGAATGGCCCGGAACCATAGAGCTGCAACAGTCCCACCGAGGACACCACTGGGGGGACGGCGAACGGCAGCAGGATCAGGATGTTCATTAGCGCGTCGAGCTTGGGGAAGTGGTAATGCACCACGAATAGCAACGGCAGAATCAGCACCACCGACAGCACCAGGGAACCGATGCAGACTAGCAACGACTGGCCAAAGGCACCGAGGAAGCGCGGGTCGCTCCACAGCTGGATATACCATTTGAGCGTAAAACCACTGGGCAGAATGGTCGCCGACCAACTGCTGGCGATCGAGTAGATCAGTGTTCCGGCCAGCGGCAGCAACAGAATGGCAAACAGCAGATAGACCACTACCCGGTGGTAGAGGACAACGGAGCTGGTTTCAGCGCGTGACATGGTAGCTCCTCTTCAATAGCAACTGGTGCACGACGGTGACCAGCGTCATCAGCGTCACCAGCACCACGGCCAGGGCGCTGGCCATGTTCGGGTCCAGGGAAATGTCGCCAGAGACCATCGCGGCAATTCGGATCGTCAGCACGTTGAAGTTGCCGGTAGTCAGGGCGTACACGGTGGCGTAGGCGCCGAGGGCATTGGCCAGCAGGATCACGAAGGTCCCGAGCAATGCCGGGGTCAGCACTGGCAAACCGATATGCCGCCAGAACTGCCAGCCACTGGCCCCGAGCAGGGCGGCGGATTCACGCCAGTCTTCGCGCAAGGCATCGAAGGCCGGGTAAAGCAGCAACACGCCGAGGGGAATCTGGAAGTAGGTGTAAAGAATGATCAGCCCGGTCTTGGAATACAGGTTGAAGTCCTGAATGATCCCGGCCTGCTTGAGCATGATGGTGAAAGTGCCGTTGAAGCCCAACAGGATGATGAAGGCGAAGGCCAGCGGGACACCGGCAAAGTTGCTGGTCATGTTGGCGAAGGCGTTGACGAAGTTGCGCAGTCGCGAGTCGACCCGACGCAGCGAGTAGCTGCCCAGTACGGCGATGATGATCCCGAACACGCTGGACCAGAAACTGATTTCCAGACTGTATTGAATCGCCTGCAAATAGAACTTCGAGCTGAAGATCTTGCTGAAGTTGGCCAGGCCCCAACCGAACTCTTCCGACTGAATGCTGTGGATCATCACCCAGAACAGCGGGGCGATCTGAAACACGATGAAGAACAGCGCGAAGGGCACCAGGCAGAGTGCCGCCAGCCATTTGCCTCGGGTGATCGAGTTCACTTCAACAGCTCCCGGCAGACAGGTTTGTCGTGGGCAACGCCAAGCAACTCGCAGACCGTGCCGCAGAGTTCGGTCTGTTTCGGCGTGGCGTTGCGATCGAGGCTGAAAGCATCGCCGAGGACAAACAGCGGCACTTCGCGCTCTTCGGTGAGCAGGCCGTTGTGCGAGCGGTCGTTGTTCATACCGTGGTCGGCGGTCACCAGTACCTGATAACCGGCGTCGAGCCAGCCTTGCAGGTAGTCGGCGAGAATGATGTCGGCCGAGCGTGCGCTGTTGCGGTATTGCGGGGTATCGAGGCCGTGCTTGTGCCCGGCGTCGTCAATGTTCATGGGGTGTACCAGAAGAAAATTCGGCGAGTGCCGCAGGCGCAGATTTTCCGCATCGGCGAACAGGTGCGAATCCGGGTAGTGATCGGACCAGTAGAAATGTCCGTGCTGGATCGGCAGTTTCGCGTTCTCCGTGTGGCGATCGCGCGCGGCGTTGAATGGAGAACGGTTATACAACTCGCTGACCCAGTGATAGGCGGCAGCCGCGGTGCTGAGCCCAGCCTCGGTGGCGTAGTGGAACACGCTGCGTTGGTTGGATAGACGCGAAACGTTGTTGTGCACGATGCCACTTTCGATCGGTGTTACGCCGCTCAGAATGCATTCGTAGAGCGGTCGGGACAGCGCCGGCAGTTCGCACTCGAGTTTGTAGAATGCCGCGCGTCCTGCGCCGACGTAGGCCTGAAGGTGCCCCATGGCATGCCGGGCGACCTCGTAATTCAGGCCGTCGAGCACCACAAGGATGACGTTGTGTTGCATAGGGCGAAGGCTCCGGAAAACAGGTATTCGAAAAAATTCAGGCTTGAGTCGATCCAGTGTGGGAGCGGGCTTGCTCGCGATGCAGGCAGCGCGGTTTTGCTGAAACACCGCGGTGATGCAATCGCGAGCAAGCCCGCTCCCACATTAGATCTCCATCCGATCTGCAGCATTACTGCATATTGATAATGACTTCTTCCTGCCACTTCTGCGGCAAGCCTTTGGAGGTCTTTTCCCAGGCATCGGCGTCTTTGATTGGCGTCACCTTTTTGTACTGCTCATTCGGCAACAGCTGGGCCTGTACTTCAGCCGGCAGGGTCAGGTGTTCGGCACGGATCGGCCGGGCGTTGCCACGTGCCAGGTTGATCTGGCCGGCGTCGCTGAAGATGTACTCGCGAGCCAGTTTGGCGGCGTTCGGGTGTTTGGCGTATTTGTTGATGATGGTGGTGTAACCGGAAATCACCGAGCCATCGGACGGGATCAGCACGACGTAATCGTCTTTGTTGACCATCTTGTCGCGGTAGCTCAGACCGTTGAAGTCCCAGACCACGCCGACTTCGATTTCACCCTTTTCCATGGTGGCAATGGTCGGGTTGGACATCGACAGGCGACCTTGCTTGGCTATCTCAGCGAACATCAACAGTGCCGGTTGAATGTTTTTTTCATTGCCACCCTTGGAGATGGCCGCTGCCAGCACGCCGTTGGCAGCCTGGGCGGCGGTGCTCACGTCACCGATGGAAACCTTGTATTTACCTTTCTCAAGGTCGGCCCAGCTTGTCGGGGCATCGGAGCCATGCAGCAGCTTTTTGTTGATGATGAAAGCAATAGTGCCGGTGTAGGCCAATGCCCAGTTGCCGTCCTTGTCTTTCGCCCAATCCGGGATCTGAGCCCAGGTGCTCGGTTTGTAAGGCTGAACCACGCCCTGTTTGACCGAGATAGGGCCGAAGGCTGCACCGACATCACCGATGTCGGCGCTGGCGTTGTCTTTTTCCGCGGCGAACTTGGCTATTTCCTGAGCCGAGCTCATGTCGGTGTCGATGTGCTTGAGGCCATAGTTCTTGGCCAGGTCATCCCAGGTGCCTTTCCAGTTGGCCCAGTTATCGGGCATGCCGACGCTGTTGACCTCGCCTTCCGCTTTCGCAGCGGCTTCCAGGGTTTTCAAATTGGTATCAGCCGCCATCGCTGCGGTGCACATGGCAATGGTCGAGCCTAACAGTGATGCCAGGAATAGCTGTTTCATCCGAAGCTCCTTTGGGCGTTTTCAACGCTGCGTTTTTATCTACGTTTGCGGTTGGGTTGGTCTAGGTCAGCAATACCTGAGCCAATTTAAGCGGGCTGAATGACACTTTGATGTCGGTATCGGGCCTGCAAGCATTTATTGAGCTCTTGTACGGACGCTGCGAGATAAGCGTAGACCATGGCTAAAAGGCTGATATGAAAGGACTTGGCCATTAAATTGCAGGTGTCTGGATCAACCGTTGGGCGGCTTTGTCATCTGACAGTCATGTGCATTGCCTAGGCTTGCAAGAGTTGAAGGAGCCGATTTGTCGCGCGGTTCTGCCCCGAAACAGTGCTGGTCTAGTCCAGATAGGTAACGTTGATGCGTGAAGAGGCAACTAAAGCGGTGACAGCCATCGGGCAGGTCCTGCAGGAACAGATGGAACACGGTCTGTTGCCAGCGGCTAGCAAACTGCCGGCCGAGCGCAAGCTCAGTGAGTTGTTCGGCACCACGCGAATCACTGTGCGTGAGGCGTTATTACAGTTGGAGGCTCAAGGGCAGATTTATCGAGAAGAGCGCCGTGGCTGGTTTGTCTCGCCGCCACGCCTGGCCTACAACCTGATACAGCGCAGTCACTTCCACGCGATGGTCAGCGCTCAGGGCAGGGTGCCATCCACCGAAGTGATTTCGGCGCGTTTGCAACCGGCGTCGGCGGCGGTGTGTGCTTGGTTGCAGTTGCCGGCGCTATCGAGCGTGATCCAGATTTGCCGTGCACGACGCATTGATGGGCGACTGGTGTTGTACGTCGAGCATTACCTCAACCCGCAGTACTTTCCGCAGATTCTGGATTTTGATTTGAACCAGTCGATTACTGAGCTTTACGCGCGGCACTACGATTTGCATTACGGGCGGGTGCGTTTTGAGATTGTCCCGACTTCGTTGCAGGTAGAGGCTGCGGCGGCTTTGAAGGTGTCGGTGGGGAGTCCTGGGCTCCGGATTGCCCGGGTCAATTATGATCAGCATGGGAGGTTGATTGATTGTGATCTGGAGTTTTGGCGGCATGATGCGATTCATGTTGGGGTGGATGTGGTGTGACGTAGGGCCGCGGAGGCGGCCTGACAGCCGGCCTATCTCTTGAGGGTGTACATATCCATTTCTGCGGTAACGGCGGCTGGCGGTTTCGCCCTTACGGCAACTCCCTTTGGCAAACGCCCCAAAGGAAGCAAATGTATGGTCAGCCCATCTTCTGCCACCCAGCAACGATGAACGGTAAATCGAGCTTGCGCTAATGTATCCGGGCTCAGTGTGAGCACGTTTAGCGCTCGGCCCTTGATGAGTAGTCGCTCCTGCCTGTCCTTTAAAAGGTCTTCAGCTTCCAAAACTCTTTTGCTTCTCAGGTTTTCAGCCAGGATGTCTGCCGTTTATCGTCATCAGTTACTGA